>CAXTTL010000036.1:0-27216 GCA_964247135.1 uncultured Deinococcales bacterium
GTGCCACCTTGCCAAGGTGGATGTCGAGAGTTCGAATCTCTTCTCCCGCTCCAAAGATTGAAGGAAGAAGTGACCCCTCGAGAAATCGGAGGGGATTTTTTTATCTTCGCATGTCTGTGACTTGCTCAGCATTAGGCGGACCATTTGGGTCGAGGATTTGGAATAGAAAGGAGTTCAAACTAACCCCGCACTTTATGCCTTGTCGTGAATTGTTATGACATAACCATCGGGGTCTTTGAAACGAAATGTCATCCCAAAAGGACCAACTGTCGGCTCATCAAGGAGGTCAACGTTATGTTCTCGCAGTCTTGCATACAACTCTATGGAATTGTCGCAAAGAAACCAAAGGGCTGCGCCATAACCGAGCGGAGATTGTTCCAAAGGCTGGTGAGGTTTTCTGACCGCAAATGGAATTGGAGTTGTCAGAAACAAGACACCGTCGGGTGGTGAATTTGGTGCTCGAGGGAGTCCGAGTACCTCGGAATAGAACTTTGCCGACTTTTCAAAATCGGGTACCTGAAGCGCAATAAAGTCTGGACCTTTCACGATTGCCATAACGACCTCCTGGTGGTATCATATCAGTACGCTGATAGTGTAGTATCAGCGTACTGATATGTCAAGGGGTTGACGATGGATTCTATCGGAATGAGCAACGGATTGGGCTATCTTATTAAGGAAGTTCAACAGGACATTAGGAAGAAAATGGATAAGCGTCTTTCTGGGATCGACTTAACCACTCCTCAGTATTCCGTTTTGGCACAATTGCAGGAATTCCCAGGTCTCTCGAATGCAGAACTTGCCAGAAAAAGTTTTGTGACACCTCAGACCATGAACTTAATCGTACAGAAGTTGGAGGAAAGAAGGCTCATTCGTCGGACCATCTCCACGACGCATGGAAAGATTATCAACACAGAAATTATGGGGGAGGGACTTGAACTCCTCACCAAGGCTCATAAAATGGTCCAAGACGTACAGCAAGAAATCTTTGGTGTGCTTTCAAATGAAGAATCGGTCACTTTGTCAGTGATTTTAAAGAAGTTGAGGAAAAACGCTCGTGTCAAAACGAATTAACTCAAGATCAGCACGTTCTACTCCTGAAAAAAAGCTCGAGAATAAATTCTTCGGGGCTGCTGTGTTTTTGTGTCGCCAGTTGCCTTATTTTGTTGTCAAGGTGTGGTTCCAACTCGAGTTGTAACGTCATGATGCACCTCAATTCTGGGTCAAGTGTACTCGAAAAATAGTGTTTTTGTATGTCTCGAGCATCCTTTGAGCTTTCACTTTTGCCCAGTTTTGCTACAATGCCACCATGAACACCCACCTCGAGTTGCTGTGAAAAAGGAAAAAATATGCCGAGCATTACTCTAAATGCCCATTTTGACGGTCAGCGAATCACACTGGACGAACCTTTCGAGATTCCATCCAATGCCAAACTGCTGGTCACAATTTTGGAAACACCTGATCTCGAGCAAGACGAGTGGACAGGGTTTTCTTTGCGGAATCTGGCTCGAGCATATTCGAACGATGAACCAGAATATCCCGTGTCTGCGCTGAAAGAAGTCAACCCAGAGTATGCGCGAAGCTGAAATTGTGCTTGTGCCATTGCCTCAAGCGGATGGTCAAATCAAGAATCGTCCAGCGTTGTTCTTGCGGGAAATGCCACCGTTCAATGACGCTTTGTTGTGCGGTATCAGCACGCAATTGTCTCGAGGAGTCAAAGGTTTTGATGAGGTCATCACGCCGTCTGACGAGGATTTTGCTTCGAGTGGCTTGGTGTCAGCTTCAGTCATTCGGCTTGGCTTTTTGTCGGTTGTTCCGCGTAGTCAATTGCTTGGTAGTATTGGTTTTGTTTCTGCGGCACGACATAAACGGCTTTTGAAGAATTTAAGCGAATATTTGCTGAAAGTGTAAAATCTCGAGCTACCGAATTTGGTGTTGTACAACTTTGTGCTTCAATAATTCTAGTGGCAACACATGAAAGAAAGACTCGAGAAAATATGGGTCGTTTTCGGCTGCCAGAATCGCTTTTGCACAAATGTGCTGCTCGAAATTACGATAATAAATATGACACATTGGCATTCCAAAAAGTAGTAAATTTAGTAGTATGCAAAGTAATCAACATCAGAAAATCAGTGTCAGTTTACCACCAGAATTAATTAAGTATGCTGACCAGTACGAACAAATTCATGGTCTAAAAAGCCGTAGCGATGTGCTCGCAAAAGCGCTTTGGGCTTTGCGGGAACAAGAACTGATCGAAAGTTATCGCCAAGCCACCAAAGATCATCTCGAGAATCCAGACCCATTTCTCGAGGTTGGAATAAATGATGGTCTCGAGCCGAGTACCGAAGACACGTGGTGAAAACCTTGTTCAGGCGTGGTGATATTGTCCTGGTTAATTTTGCGCCGGCAAGGGAGGGCGAGGCGAATTTCACACGCCCTGCCGTGATTGTGAGCAATAATTTTGTGAATGCTGACCTGTTTGTTGTGGTTGTGATTCCTTTAACCAGCACCATTGATCGTTTGTATTCGTTTGATTTGTTATTGCCTCTCGAGCGGACGGAATTGGACAAAGACAGCAAAGCACAAGTGAATTTGATTCGGCACATTGCACAGACCCGTTTGATCAAAACAATTGGTGTTGTTCCCACAGACCTGATGCTTGAATTGGATGAGAAGATCAAAATCCATCTTGCTTTGACGGTTCGATAGTCGAAACGTTCCGTTCATTAAACCAGCAGCTCGAGCTTTCACTTTTACCGAATTTTGGTACAATACGACCATGAAACAAACTTACACCGCCATCATCAAACAAGACGCGAATTGGTGGATTGGCTGGATTGAAGAAGTCCCTGGGGTCAACTGCCAAGAAGATTCTCGAGAGGCGCTGCTGGTTTCGTTAAAAGAAACGCTTCTCGAAGCGCTCGAGCCAAATTAAGCAAATGCTTTCTCGAGCATCATTGTCTTCTGGTTGATCTATCGCAACGCCACCAAGTACAGTTGTGCGCCTTCACTGCCTAAGCCTGCAATGTTGGTGTCCCAAGTGATGGTGTAATCCCCTGCGGTGTTTACCATTTTGTACGCGGCGGCGACTTGAATGTAACCACTGGTGCTCAGGCTGACGAGTCCTGTCGCGCCTGGAATCAGGGTAAAACCCTCGCCAGGAACGGCTTTGTGCTTGTCGCCCACGGCTCGAGTGCCGCCTGAACCCCACCACCAGGCGACCAGCATCGCCGCACCGTTGGTGTGTACTTTGACGCTCGAGATGGTGTTGGCGGCGTGGCGTTCGACCCAACTGCTGTCTTCGATGGTGGTCGCGCCCGTGACTTCGACGGCAGAAACCGTGACCTCGTCGTTGTTGTTCCAGAGCATTGAGAAGATGTGATTGACGCCACCAATGGCGTTATTGGCGTGGTACAAACCTGTGGCGCTGTTCGTCCAGTCGATGTACGTGTGCGTGCTGCCCAGCAGGTCAAAGGTGTTGTTGTGATTGTCACTTGGAGGATTTGGTGCGCTCGCCCAATCACCTCGAGCCAGGCTGACCAGCAACACCGAACCCGATTTTTGTGTGGTGACGGCGTTGGTGTCGAGCGTGCCTGTTGTGGGCGGTTGCGCAATGATGCGTTGTGCGATGGCGCTTGCGCCAATCTCCAACGGTTTTGGTTTGATCTCGGCTTGGGTTGCACAACCCAACAGGATCAAAGCGCTTGATCCGATCAAAACAATGTGGTGTCTGATGTTCGCACCTGCCTTTCAAAAGGTCGTTGAAGCAGCGTTGCTTGTCATTGTAAACACAAACGCCTTTTGTTCGATGAAGAGAACCCGAGTTTTTGCGGCTAGGTCAATTGGCGCATTCGTAGCTCGAGGCTCAAGTCTTAAACTCGGGTGACCTTTAGGGGTGATTCAAGATGCGGCAAACCTTTTAAAACCAATGCAAATAAAAATATTGGTCTCGAGCTTGACACGCTCGAGTTGGTGTATTGCCAGAATTTTTGCTTGAATCGCTTTGAAAGGATGTTTTTTTGACCCGTTTTCCTTTGCCTGCCGAGCGCGTTTTTATCGCGTTCAATTTGATTGCCTCCTTGTGTTTTGGTGTGGTGTTCGCGGTGAACACCTTGTATTACGCGACCACCGTTCGTCTTGACCCTTTGCAACTGGTCTTGGTTGGAACGATGCTCGAGTTCAGCGCTTTTGTTTTTGAAGTGCCAACGGGTGTCGTGGCGGACGTGTTTTCGCGTCGGCTGTCGATCATGATTGGTTATGTGTTGATCGGTTGCGCCTTCATCTTCGAGGGTCTCGTCCCGATGTTCTGGGCAATTTTAGCCTCTCAGTTTTTGTGGGGTTTGGGCATCACCTTCACCTCTGGTGCAGTTCAAGCTTGGCTTTCGGACGAGATTGGCGAGGCGCAAGCGGCAAGGGTTTTCTTGCGCACGGCGCGACTCGAGCAAGCTTTTGGGATTCTGGTCATTCCGATCTCGACGGTGCTGGCGATCACCACCAATATTCGTATACCGATTGTGACAGGCGGCTTGGGGTTTGTTTTGCTGGCGGTGTTCTTGTTTTTCTGTATGCCCGAACAAGGTTTTCGCCCTGCCCCAAGGGAAAATCGCAACACCTGGCAGCACATGGGGCAAATCTTTCTCGAGGGTTTGCAGGTGGTGCGTTCAAAACCTGGTTTGCAATGGATTTTGATCATCAGCGTGATTTTTGGCGCGGCGAGCGAATCGTTTGACCGTCTCTGGCAAGTGCATTTTCTGTCGTTTCAATTTCCAACAATCGGACTTTTGAGCAGCCTCCACCTCGAACAAACGCGTTTGGTCTGGTTTGGTTTGATTGGTTTGGGACTGAGTGTTGTCGTGATGCCATTGATTCACCTTCTCGAGCGTCGTGTCAACACCAGCCATTTTGGGGCGACGGCTCGAGCCTTGCTGGGCTTGACTTTGGGCTTGATGGTTTTTGTGGTCGTATTTGCTTTGGCTGGCAACTTTGCCTTGGCATTGTTGGGTTATTTGGGTGCTCGAGCCATGCGTTCTTTGATGGAACCACTCTCGCAAGCTTGGATCAATCAGGGACTCGAATCGCAAACCCGAGCGACGGTGCTGTCGATGAATTCCCAAGCCGATGCGGTGGGGCAGATGGCTGGTGGACCAGTGATTGGTTGGCTGGGCAAGACCAGTTTGCGCTTGGCGTTGCTGGCAGGCGCAGGCTTGTTGCTGCCTGCGCTGGGCGTGTTCACCCGCACGTTGCGTCCATCTGAGAATACGGTCACTCGAGCCATCGAATAGGTTTTTAAGTCGGTCTGATCACCACTTGCGTCAACATCGAATCCCGTGGTGTCTCGAGCATCATTTTGATTGTGTTTGCCAGGGTTTCGGGTTGAATGTAATTTTCGGGTTCGTATGCCAGGTTTTCTTGGCTGCGAACTTTTTCCTGCATCTTCGTGGCGGTGCGTCCTGGGTAAACGGTCATGACGCGAATGCCGTTGGGGTTTTCTTCGGCGCTGAGGGCATCGTTAAAAGCGCGAAGTGCAAATTTTGAGGCGGCGTAAGCGCCCCAACCAGCGTTGGCGGTCAAACCCGCGCCAGAGTTCACGAACAACACCTGCCCTCGAGCCTCACGCAAACGATTTAAACAAACTTGAGTGAGTTCGACACACGCCAGCAAATTGACGTTTAACATCTCGTGCCACACCTCGAGCGGCGTGTCTTCCACCGTACCGAGTTCGCCCACGCCAGCGTTGTGAATCAGGTTGTCAATTCTTGGGAATTTTTCCAATGCCGCCGCGAACGATTCGGGTTTTTGAAGCTCGAGAAGCAAAGGCTTGGAATTGGGAATGCTCGAGCAGAGCGTTTCGAGTTTTTCTGGGTTGCGTCCAGTCAAAATCAAGTCATGGTCTTTTAAAGCTCGAGCCAAGGCTGCACCAATGCCGCCTGTGGCGCCTGTAATCACCGTGACGGGCTTAGTGGGCATATAAGCCCCCGTCAATCGCAATGGTCTGTCCGTTGATGTATCCTGCCTCTTCTGACGCCAAAAATGCGACCAGTGCCGCGACCTCTTCGGGCGCTCCAAAACGCCCTGCTGGAATGTTCTCGAGGTACTTGGCTTGCACGTTCTCGGGCAGTTTGTCGGTCATGTCGCTGGCGATAAACCCTGGTGCGACGGCGTTGCAGGTAATATTTTTCCCTGCGTATTCTTTGGCAATCGCTTTGGTCAGACCGATCAAACCCGCCTTGGCGCTGATGTAATTGGCTTGCCCTGGGTTGCCCATCAAACCCACCACGCTCGAGATGTTGACGATGCGTCCATATTTGGCGTTCATCATGCTGCGCAGTGCGGTGCGAATCAGGGCGAATGGTGCAGAAAGGTTGGTTTCGATCACCGCATCCCAATCTTCGTCTTTCATGCGCAACACCAGACCGTCGCGGGTGATGCCAGCGTTGTTGACCAGCACCTCGAGTCCACCGAGTTTTTCGACGGCTTGGGTCACAACGGCTTTTCCGCCTTCGATGCTCGAGAGATCACCTTGCACCAGCACGGCTTGACCGCCGCCAGCCGTAATTTCGGCAGCCACCGCTTGCGCTTCGGCTTCGCTTTTGCCGTAATGCACGGCAACAAAAAAACCGCGTTTCCCAAGCTCGAGGGCGATGGCGCGACCCAAACCTCGAGATGCGCCGGTGACAAGTGTTTTACGGGATGTGGTCATGGGGTTTAGTTTAACTTTTTAAGCTCGACTTTGACCAGATTGTTTAGGATGTTGGGGTTCTTGGATGGACTCCCGTCAGGAAGAGCACTTGACGTAAATTCACGACTCGAGTGCGATTCAAATCAAGCTTGGAAATGGTGGCTCGAGCCGTTGGGGTTAAGCCAATCAAAATGGTGGTGTCATCGCTCCAAGCAAAATGTTCTTGCCAACCGTCAATACGGGGATGGTACAAACGAACGTGTTCGCCAGTGACCGTATCCAAGCCATGCGTGCTCGTATACTTGCGGTTGTTGCAACCCTGACAGGATAAAGCCAGATTTTCCAAATCGTCAGAACCACCTTGAACTTTGGCAACAATGTGTTCAACGGCAAAATCATCACTCGAGTAATCGTATGGACTTTGGCAATATTCACAACATCCGTTTGCCCGTTCAATAACAGCAAGTCGAATTTCGTTTTGATTCATGATTCAACAGCAACGGGTTGCAAACCAAATTGCAAACGCAAGGCTTGGACGGTGGTGTTGCGCCGTGTGGCGAGTTCAACCAGCGCTTGGGTTCTTTGCAAGGTTAATTCTTCGGTCTGGTCAGACATTGAAATCAATTCGTCTTGCTCGAGGTTGGTTAATATTTGAGCATTGCGTTTTTGGATCAGGTCACGGTAACGTTGCCAAAACGATTCTGGCAATCCAGTCGTAATGCCTTGCAATAAAACTGCATCAGAAACGCTTGTGTAACGCCGCTCGAGTTCTTGTGTCAACCAGGTTTCGAGCGGAACACCGTGTTGCGCTGCTTCAAAACGCAGGCGTTGCTCGAGTTTCGGTTCGAGGTTTAAGGTGAGTGTCATACAAAAATGTTAGCACCAACTTGAAGGCATGACCAAGTGAACAAGCACATTGGTTTAATGCGCCAAAACGTATTTCTCGAGGTCTTCTGGGCTACCAATGTTAAACGTTTTTGCTTCGGGCAAAATGCGTTTGATCATGCCCGTCAACGCCGTTCCAGCCCCAAATTCAATAAATTCTGTCGCGCCCAAAGCCTCGAGCCTCAAAATACTTTCGACCCAGCGCACGCTGCCCGTGACTTGTTTGGACAATAATTCTGGTAACGCCAGCGGGTCGGAATTCTCGAGCGCGGTGACGTTCGCTACAACAGGGTAGTTAAAATCATGAAATTCGGTGACCGCCAAATCCTTCTCGAGCCGTTCTCTGGCGGGTTGCATTAAGCTCGAGTGAAATGGCGCGGAAACTTGAAGCGGGATGACCCTTGCCCCTTTGGCTTTTAAAGCCTCGTTGGCGGCGGCAACGCTGGCGGTTGAACCAGAAATCACGGTTTGCTCGGGCGTGTTGAGGTTGGCGACTTCCACCCCGTTAATGCCGTCTACAACTTCACGGATGACCTCGAGATTGACTTTGAGAACGGCGGACATTGCGCCTTCGCCCACGGGAACAGCCGCCTGCATGTAATGACCTCGGGCGCGAACCAGGCGCAGCGCGTCATCAAACTCCAAAGCTTTGGTGGCGACCAAGGCACTGAATTCACCGAGGCTGTGACCCGCCGCAAAACTCGGGCGGGCATCGGTTCTGGCACGCCAAGCGCGGTAACAGGCGAGGCTCGAGGCAACCAGGGCGGGTTGGGCGTTCTCGGTGAGTTTCAGGCTTTCTTCAGGACCTTCAAACATCAATTGCTCGAGTCCTGGCAGCACGGCAAAGGCACGCTCTAAAGTGGCGCGGGCGGAGTCGTTGTTTTCAAAAAAGTCTTTGGTCATGCCGACGCTTTGCGAACCTTGACCAGGGAAAAGTGCTGCAATGGTTGCCATCGTCACAGTTTAACCGAAAGTTTGCACGTGGCGCGATCAACCCTGGGCATTTGGCGGCTCGAGGTTTTCGTCTTGGCTCATGGCGACAATGATTCGTTGCGCCAAGGCTTGAAGTTCATGATCGTTTTCGACCCCTGGGGCTTGATGGATTTTCCATTGCACGCCCGTTCCCGTGTGTGGTTCGGGCTTGGAGAGCAAACCGCGACGGTGGAGCGTGTGAATCAGATCATCGCTGACGGTTTTACCAATTTTTGCTTCGGTTTCGGTTTTGGCAGCACGCCAGGTTTTCATGCCGTCCATGTGGCTTAAGAGTTCAAAAATCCAACTTGGCGCGTCCACCAGGTCGTAACCACTCCAAGCCGTTAAGGCAACACCGTCAGCCTCGACAAACCAATCCGCCACCGACGGCGCAACCACCTCGGGCAAACTTTCATCACGCACCTGTACGGCTCGAGCAACCTCGGCAATGAAAAGCTCGAGTTTTGGGGTGCGCAAGGATTTCAGGGTTTCAACGTCCAATTTATCCACGTGGTCAGCACACGCGATATACCAATCAACCCAAGTTTCAAGGCTGGCATCTCGAGACGGCGCGTCCGTGATGATCACGGTTTTGGCAATTTCCGATTCCAACCCGAGCAGCAACCAACGCAGCGCAGTCCAAGCCCCGTGTCCCCTCGCGCCGTCAACGCTTTTGCAATGCCAGGTGCGACACACGCCGTTGCGGTCGGCATAAATGCTGCAATTGTGAACCCCTGAAACCCAGTACGGGCAGGTCAGTTCCTCGAGGTTGCCAAACGAAGCCTTACCCAATTCTTGGTACTGCACCTCGAGTTCTGGAGGTCGGACAATGCCGGTGGCATGGCGTGTATCCAGATGCTCGAGTCGCGCCCGAATTTTCTGTGCGCCAATGCCACCGCGCCGCAACGCCCGACCTGCCAGGAAGTTCGGTAAATCTGGATGGTACGTGCAACACCGTGATTCGGCTTTGAACACCAACCGATGCTCGGGCAGCATTTGCCCCGCTCGAGGTTTCATGGCGCAATCCGAACACGTTGCAAAACTTTCATTGCCAAAATGCCAAACTTCAAGCTCTGGCACGATGCTCGAGAAACCTGATCCGAGTTGCGCGGAAAATTCAGTCATGACACTCGAGCAATGGCATTAAGGTGTTCACCCAAAAATGATACATCCCGTTCAAACTCGAGTTTCAAAACCTCAAGATACCGCCTTGCTGTACGCTAAAAATCGTTCAAATATTGGCTTGAAAGAAAAACTTCTCGCTCCAGCATTCAAGACAGGAAATAATTTGGTTTCTCGTGGAATCAATAAACCCCCTTCTCTCCTAGGAGAAAAGGGTTGGGGATGAGAGGATAGGACAATTGCTGATTTTTGTTCAGAAACCTGTTAGAACTTCTTCTCGTACCAACGCACCACACCCGAAGCCCAGGTCAACCCCGCACCAAACGTCACGAGCAACAAATCGTCGCCGTCGCTAATTCGGTCGGTGTCGAGTGCCTCTTGCATGGCAATGCCGATGCTGGCGGTGCTGGTGTTGCCGTAACGTTCGACGTTGCTCATGACTTTCTCGAGCGGCAACTTCAAATAGGCTCGAGCGGCGTCAATGATGCGGTAATTGGCTTGATGCGGTATAAACAACCCAATATCCTCGAGTTTCATCTCGGCTTTCTCGAGGGCTTGGATGGTGGCAGATTCCATGATGCGCACGGCGAATTTGAAGACTTCGCGTCCGTTCATGTAGAGCTTGTCTTGGATCATGGTGCCGTCTGGCAGGTTTGGCGCGACGCACTTCATGTACAAATGCTTGCCGCCCAAACCGTCTGAACCCAGCACGAAGCTTTTAAAGCCGTAACCTTCTGGTACCTCTTCGACAATGGCGGCGCAAGCCCCGTCACCGAACAACACGCAGGTGGTGCGGTCGGTCCAGTCCACGACTTTGGAAAGCACTTCTGAGCCGATGGTCAAGACTTTTTTGCAAGTTCCAGATTTGACGTAAGCGTGGGCTGCTGACAGCGCGTAAATCCAACCTGGGCAAGCCGCCAGCAGGTCAAACGCGCCGGCTTTCAAACCAAAATGGCTTTGCACCAAGGCAGCGGTGCTGGGAAACAGGGCGTCGGGCGTGTTGGTGGCAACGATCACCAAATCCACACCCTCGAGTACCGCCGACCCGTATTTTTTTATCAGGTTGTCTACCGCCCGAAACGCGAGCGTGGAGACGTATTCGTTTTCTTCGCTGATGCGGCGCTCTTTAATGCCGGTACGGCTGACCACCCACTCGTCGTTGGTGTCCACAATTTTAGCAAGGTCGTGATTGGTCACGACCTTGCTGGGAACATACGTTCCGAGTGCCGTCAACCCTACCGCATTTGGTAAGGAAGAGGGTTTCATGGTTTAGGCTTGGGCTTCGATTTTCAGCACGGCGCGACCATCGTAATAACCGCACGATGGGCAAACTTGGTGCTGGAGTCGTTTGTTGCCGCAGTTTTTGCAGTCCACAAGGTTTGGTACGACCAGCGCGTGGTGTGAGCGGCGCATGTCACGCTTGGATTTCGAGGTCTTCTTTTTGGGTACTGGATGCTTAGCCATTTCGGTCTTCCTTCCGTAGCGCTGTTCAGGGCGTGCCTGAGCAGGTACTCGTGCTTCATTGAAAATCCGCGAGGCATACTCGCGGCAGCCGTGAGAGTATAGCAGAAGAATGCCCGAAGTGAAAGACCTCAATGACCTTGAAAATCTGAAGAGGTGTGATCTTGTGTGGTGCGGTGGGTCACAAAGTTTGTGCGTTTACTTCAAGCCCACAACAAGGTTTTACCTGTCTCGAGATAGCTCTTCAGTCCAGACAGCACCGGAATCCAACCCTCGCCAAAGTGATTGGCTACCTCTTGGCTTGACACCTGGTCGTGAACCAGTGTGAGTTTGATGACGCCCCCCTCGAGTGGTTCGAGGTTGAAACCCACCCGTGAAATGTCCATTTGTTCTTGGCGATCTGTTGGAAGTTCAAAGGTGTAACACAGGCGTTTGATAGGTTCGTACTCGAGCACCCTGCCGCTAACGCTGACAGTTACACTGTCACCCATGTAGAAGCGAATGGGCGAACCAATCGCCCATTCGGATTCGAGCCGTTGCTGGACGGGCGCACGTGGATTGGACCAGTATTGCTGGGTGAATTCGCCGTTGGTGAGGGCAGCCCACAGTTTTTGCTGGGTGGTGGCGATAAACGTGACATAAACAAATTCGGGCTGGTTCATGTTTTCTCCAATGCCCGTTTCAGGGCGGCGATGGCTTCGAGCCGATCCAGAGTTCGTAAGTCTCAGAGACAGGGACAGGGTTGAGGTAAGGCAGCTTTTCGCAGCCGCATCACTGGGTCACGACCAGGTTTGCCACCTCGAGCAATGCCAAGTGCTTGCTGACCGCCTGACGGCTCATGTCCAAGTGTGCGCATGGTTCAAGCAGTGTTTATAAATCTTAAGAGGCGTGATCGTGTGCGGTGTGGGTATCAAACTTTCGCGTTTCCCTCAAGTCCACGGCAAAGCCCTGCCCGTCTCGAGGTAGCTTTTGAGCGAACAAAGAATGGGCATCCAAGCCTTGCCAAAACCGTTTGCCGATTCCTGATTTTGAACTCGGTCATGAACCAGGGTGAGTTTGACGGCACTTCCAACAGGCTCGAGCGTGAAATTGACCCTCGAGTTGGCGGCAAAAGTATAAGAAAGGCGTTTGGGCGGGTCGCACTCGAGCACTTCGCCGCTGACCGCCAAGGCTTGGCTGGTGGTGTCATAAAGCCGAATCGGTGAACCAATCTGCCAATCGGATTCCAGCCTGTATGGTTCGGGGTTGTACTGGTTAAACCAGTATTGCTGGGTGAACTCGGGGTTGGTGAGGGCAGCCCATAATTTTTCTGGTGTGGTGGCGATAAACGTGACGTAAACGAATTCGGGCTGATTCATGGTTCCTCCAATGCCCGTTTCAGGGCGGCGATGGCTTCGAGCCGATGCTTTTCGTACTTGCCGATCCAGCGTTCGTAAATCTCAAAAATTGGCACGGGGTTGAGGTAATGCAGTTTTTCGCGTCCGCGCCACTGGGTCACGACCAGGTTCGCCTCCTCGAGCAATGTCAGGTGCTTGCTGACCGCCTGACGGCTCATGTCCAGGTGTTCGCACAATTCAAACAGGGTCTGTCCATTGTTGGCATAAAGCGCGTCGAGCAGTTTTCGGCGGCTTGGATCGGACAGGGCTTTGAAGGTGGCATCCACGACCCCTAGATTATATGCAACCATTTGGTTGCATGTCAAGTCCTGACATAACCCGATTGTGAATTTAAGCAAATAGACAATCGATGGCTCGAGACTCAAAGCAGCTTGGATGGTGCTCGAGCCTCGAGCAGAGCCATCAATTTAAGTGCCTGTACCCAAGCCGTTGTTTTTGACCACCTCGCCCAAATCGTAGTCGTTGAGGTAAAAAATGATCTGATACGAGTTTTGAGTTCTGGCGAGCACATAGCTCGAGGTCAGGGGAATGCTGATCTTATTGCCATCTTGTTTTTGAAAGTGAAATTGAAACCAAACTTTTGCCAGAATGTACTGTTCGTTCAGTTCAGTTGGTTCGACCTTGAGCATCTCGATTTTTGTTAACCCAAGCGAAAGAAAATATTGTTTTCTGGCATCGAGCGCTTTTAAAAAATCAATTCGCTGAATCAGACTGACACCGCTGGGCTGCGCATAGATAAAAAAGTCGTGAAATTGAGTCTCGAGTTCGGGTTTATCCAAAGCATCGCCGGCGGTTTGAAAGCGCTCGAAAAATTCTTGAACGGTCATTTCAGACATCATCAATCCTCCTCAAAATTGGCTGTACTCGAGGAGGATAATGGCTTGGAAAGTAAAAAAATGTTGTTTAGAACGCGGAAAAATTCCGTGTTTTATGGTAGTATTTTATCATCCAAATATCACCAGGGACGTTCATGGCGACAGCCAAAAGCCCTTTTCCCCGAGGTCTTTGATTTCACTTCGAGTTTGGCTTATTTCGGAATTTCGCTCATCAGTGCCAGCGTATTGCCTTCGCTGTCCTTGAAAAAACACATCCAGAGGGTGTGGGTTCCCAAATCGGCAATTTGATGTGGGTCGTCCACAAAAATCACGCCTTTTTCCTGGTATGCAAGATGGGTTGCGCTCAGATCAGTCACCGTAAAATACAGGACGCTCGAGGGATGGTCATGCTCTGGGGTTTCGGCTGGCGAGAGCATCAACCGCGTGCCAGCACAATCAAAAAATGCCAGTGGCGGAGCGCTGAACAAGTACGTCAAACCCAGCGCATCGCGGTAGAAACTGGTGGCTCGAGCGGTGTCGTGAACCCGAATGGCAATCTGTCCGATGCGTTCAATCATGCCTATATTTTAAGGGATGATGGGGGTGCTCACTTCTTCAAAATCACCCAGTTTGCGCTAGGCGCTGGGAGCAACACCAAACACACGATGGAAACGGCTGCTTAAACTGCCCAAGCTTTCAAACCCAACCTCGAGACAGATGGTGCTGACCGGCAAGGAAGTGTGTTTTAAGAATTGCCCAGCACGCTCGAGTCGGCATTGCATCAGGTCCGCACGAGACGAGCGACCAGTAAAGAACAATCACGTAAAAAGACCGATGCGGAGTTCAAGAGTGCGACCTTTTGCCATACCTTCTCCCCCTTGTCGGGCGGTAGCCTCGAGCCTGAACTTCGAGAACACCGTCGGACGCGCGAATTCGTTCTTGCATCCAGAATGGCGTTCTCGAGCTTTCTGCGCCCTAAAGCTACGGATTGGTAGTGGCGGTCGCCTCGTTCGAGTAGCCGCTGAAGCCGAAGGCGTTCTGTGCCCTGAGCCGATACATGTACGTCGTACCCGCCGTGCGTGCGGCGTCGCTGTAGTTGGTGGCATCGAACCTCGGCGTGGCGACCACCGCGAACGCACCAGCACCAGTCTTGCGCTCGAGTGAATACGCTGTCACGCCGCCGCCGTTGGCGGGCGTCTGGGCTGGCGTCCAGGTGAGCGCGATCACGGTCTGGGACTGCGGGCTGGCAGTGAGATTGCCTATGACAGGGGTGCGTGGGTTGGTATCGTCAGGACTGCAGGCTGAGAGGATGCCTGTCAGGAGCACCAACACTGGAAGGGAAAAGCGAACAAACGGTCGGTGATTCATGCCTTTAGTCTCCTTTTGCGTCCGGGCAAGGGCATATTTGAAATATGCTTTGAAGCTGAAACCCCCGAAGCACAAACACCATGCTAGCATCAACCTTCGAGGTCGTAGCCTGTCAAAGCGCGTCAACATTCGATTGGCAGAGCAACCAGCCCGTACCTTGCCAATGGTGTACCCGAGCTTGGGCTGTTAATACCCAACCCGTCGGACAGTGTTGAAGGCTCGAGTTTTATGGTTTGTATTTTACTCGAGCGGATGACGGCTCCAGTCTTTATAAAGTAAATACTCGCTTTTGCTTGTGCCGAGCGCCCCAAACCATTGCGGGCAATACGGTGCCATGTAAATCACGTCGCTCTTTTGTACCGGATACCAATGTTCATTTAATTTGTAAATTCCGCCACCTTGGAGCATCAACAGCCCGTGTTCCATGACGTGCGTTTCGACCAAATGCAAACTCGAGCCAGGGTCGAAGGTCATGGTGTTGACCATAAAATCACAACTTGGATGTTCTGGAATCAATATTCGACATTGCAGCGCGGGGTCGTTGTTGATCGGTGCGGATTTGACTTTTCTCGAGTCAGCCACAATCAATTCTGGTTCGGGAACGTCTGGTAAATCCAAGTAGGGTTTTTCAAAAACGCAAACTCGAGCTGGCTTTTGACTGTCGATGCTGTGCTCGGTGTTGGCTGGAATAAACGCATAATGCAGCGCTTTTAAGACATGTTTTTTCTTGCCGACCCTCAGCGTCAGTTCACCCTCGAGCACGAACACAAACCTCGAGCAGTGCTCGAACGCAAGTCCAAAACTCGAGTTTGCACTGGCTTCGACGGTGTATTGCGTGAATGCCGCACCCATTGCAGGGGAGATGTGAACGATGCAGGTCGCGTTTTTAAAACCAGGCAACGGGGCGCGAATAAAGCTGTCTGGTGTTAACAGGGCGTGGTCTGGCTTGACTGAGGTGCGCGTAAATCCCAAATGCTGCATGAAAATCTCCATATCTCAATCTGCGTTTCTCGAGAAACCTTGTGCGGCACGACTCGAGTGCATATTGTTGACGAATAGCGAATACCGTGCTATTCTATATCCATTCAGCGCCTAAACGGGCGCGTTTTTTATTACTTGAAATTTCTCGAGCATCATTTAAAAACCCGAGATGCCAATTTAAAGCACATCTCGAGCAGCAAGTTCAAACTGAATTTAAACGCCGATGGCGTACAAGTCCGTTCCCCGCAACTCGAGTTTGATTCTGGCGAGAGGTTTGTTGGCTGGACCGTTGACCACCGCACCAGTTTGCGCTTTAAAGACCGAACCGTGACAACCGCAACCCATATTTCCTGCGCCGTCGGGTAAATTGATGGTGCAACCCAAGTGCGTGCAAATTCGGCTTAGAGCCACAAAATTTAAACCACTGGCTTGCGCGGTTGCCGTCCGAACCGCAATGGCTGGCGAGCCGCCGAAGTCAAACTCGAGGCTGGAACCAACTTTTGGAAAATCGCTGGTTTTGCCGACGCGCACTCCACCTTGGGCGGCAACGTTTCTCGAGCCTTCTTGGGCGCTTGGGGCGCAACCCACAAAAGTAGCGGCTCCAGCGAGGCTGACGGTGCTGATCCCAATGGTTTTTAAGGCTTCACGGCGTTTCATACTGACCCCCGAAATTGATTCTTTTAAACCATAGTGCATGATCGTCATGAGATTTGTAGGTTACGGTAAGGTATGAATTCGTATTTTTTGACCAAACAACTCGAGGATGGATCGTTTACCAAACCTGGGGTTCGTGGATTTGGCTATCTTGACCCCGCGCAAGCCTTGCTGCTCGAGACGCTGCCACAACTTGAAGTGTCAGGTTCGGTGTTGGATTTGACGGCTCGGGGCGGGGCGTTGGCGCTCGGGTTTTCCAGACAAGGTTTGGAAGTTTCGGCGCTCGAGGTGTCGCAAGCCGCAACCACAGCGCTGTCACTCACAGCAAAAAACTCTGATTTTACGATTCTCGAGCCTGAAAGTATTTTCGACCTCGAGCCTCAATTTGATCTGGTTTGTTTGATTTTGCCCGCAGACCGTGGCAATGCCTTGGTGCGCTTCTGGTGCGAGCGTGTGTTTGCCGCCACCAAACTTGGCGGACGGGTGCTGATGGCGGGCGACAAGGACAAGGGTTTCGAGCGTTACTTTAAAGAAGCCAAAAACCATTTTGGCAATGCCGAGATTCTCGAGCGTAGCAAAGGCTTGCGGGTTGGGTTGCTCGAGAAAATCCTGAGTGAAAAACCAATTCAACCCGAATCAGAATTTTTTTCCATTGAAGCCAGAGGCTTAAAACTCGAGTGTGAAGCCTTGCCTGGCGTGTTCTCGAGTGGCAAATTGGATGCGGCTTCAAAAGTCTTGCTCGAGCATCTGCCGACTGCTGGGGCAAAACGGGTGCTCGACATTGGCGCGGGTTACGGCGCTCTGGGCGCAATGTTGGCGCTCGAGGGAGGGATCGTCACGATGCTCGAGGACGATTGGTTTAGCGTGCAAAGCATCGAACGCAGCCTCGAGTTAAACAAATTGAAGGCTCGAGTCTTGCATTCGGACGTGGACTCGAGCCTGGAACGAGACGCCAAATTCGATTTGATCGTCATGAACCCACCGTTTCATGTCGGTAAAGACCTGATTCTGGACGTGGCGCTCGAGTTTATTGGGGCGGCAAAACGACACTTGGCGACGCAGGGCGAAATCTGGCTGGTGTCCAATCACTTCCTGCCCTACGAACAACCTCTTGCCAGCCTTGGGCGCGTGCGTGAGGTGGCTCGAGATCGCGGCTTTAAGGTGCTGGCAGTCCAGTCTTGAAACGCGGGTTTTCTCGAGATGTCCGAATTTTACCAAGTCCACGGATTTTTGCTCGATTCCAGCTTTAAGTATGTTAAAGTCTGGTTTGGAGGACTTATGGCAGACGTTTTTACCCAAGTCAAAGAAGTGATCGTTGAAAAATTAAGCTGTGATGCAGACAAAGTGGTTTTGGAAGCATCATTCGTGGATGACCTTGGCGCTGACAGTCTCGAGACCGTGGAACTGATCATGGGCTTGGAAGACAAATTCGGTTTAACCATCGCAGACGAAGACGCCGAAAAAATTCGTACCGTCAAAGACGCGGTCGATTTTATCAGCTCTAAACAAGGTTAAGAGCACCTTTTCGAGCGCTGAAAAGCTGTTGGACGATATCGTTCGGCAACCGATTCGGCGCTCGAGCATTGATGAGGTTATTTATGGGTCATCGTGTGGTCATTACAGGGCTTGGACCTGTGACACCAATTGGAATAGGCGCCCCAACATTTCATGCGGCACAACTGGCTGGCAAAAGCGGTGTGGGCATGATTCAAAAATTTGATACCAGCAAATTAAAATGTCGTTTTGCTGCCGAAGTGGACATTGATTTTAGCCAGTACGGCTTGGAAGTTCGGGAATTAAAACGCCTCGACCGTTACGTGCAAATCACGCTGGTTGCCGCCGAACTTGCCCGTCTGGACGCCGGACTCAGCCTCGAGGAATTGCAAGGCGACGAAGTTGGGACCCTGATCGGCACTGGCATTGGCGGCATGGAAACCTTCGAGAACCAAACGCGGGTCATGATTGAACGCGGCGCGGACCGCCTCAGCCCGTTTTTTATTCCGATGATGATTGCCAACATGGCAACTGGACAGGTCGCCATTCGTTACGGTTCGACTGGTGTCTCGAGCAGCATTGTGACCGCGTGCAGCACCAGCACTGTGGCATTGCACGACGCCTATCACTTTCTCAATCGCGGCGATTGTCAGGTCATGATCGCCGGCGGTGCCGAAGCGACCGTCACGCCGCTCGCCATTGGCGCATTCGGCAACATGGGCGCCTTAAGCACCCGCAATGATGACCCCGCCACCGCCAGCCGTCCGTTCAGCAAATCCAGGGATGGTTTTGTGATGGGCGAAGGTGCGGGTATTTTGATTCTCGAGACGCTCGAGCACGCCCAAAAACGCGGCGCGAAAATTTACGCCGAATTGCTGGGCGCAGGGCTTGCCGCCGATGCGTATCACATCACCGCACCAGCGCCAGAGGGACGGGGTTACACCAACGCCATCAAACGTGCCCTAAAGAATTCTAAAATCAACGCCGATCAAGTCGGTTACGCCAACCTGCACGGCACGAGCACCCCCATGAACGACCTCGCCGAAACCCAGGGCATGAAAGCCGTCTTTGGCGAGCACGTCAAGCACCTGGCAACCTCGAGCACCAAAAGCATGACTGGGCATTTGCTGGGTGCGGCTGGCGCGGTCGAGGCGATTGCGACGGTTCAAGCGCTTGCCACAGGCATCATTCCGCCGACCATCAATTACATCGATGCCGACCCTGAATGCGACCTTGATTACACGCCGAACACCCCACGCGAGCTTCAAGTTGAATACGCGATTTCCAACTCGAATGCCTTTGGTGGACAGAACGCTTGCGCGGTCTTTAAACGCTGGAGCGAATAGGGTTTTTGAACAATTTAAAGCTCGAGATGGATTTTGCATCTCGAGCTTTTGTTTTGAACACCTTCAAACAGTTGATTGGGAATACACCAATTGACCAACTGAGACGACGTGCTTTAACGGGATTTTTGGATTGTTGATGTCTTTGCCGCCATCAGAGTTCCATTTTGCTTCCCATTTTGAAAAGAAAACCTCGAGATCGCTTGCTCCAACGTGGTAAACCGCAATGAGTTCTATGCCGTTGTAGGTTGCGAAAACCCAAGGAACTTGCCTATACTTTGCCAAAATTCCTGGGTTGAGGTGATGGTGTGTGGTGAACTGTTTTTGTTTCAAGATGTTCACAGTTTTCAGTTCATACTCCTGACCGTGCTCGTCAACAGCATCATTTCCTTCTCGACCCTCGAGCACTTTCAAACCAGTCACCAGTAAAACTTGTAACAACTTGCCGCCATTGTCCTGAAAAACATCGTCAATGCCATGTTCGGAAGCAAGTTTTTGAAATTCTCGAATCGCGGGAAGCAGTGCCTCGAGCCTTGCAAGATCAGAATGCGGCTTCATGAAACCTCCAACAACTGCGAAATGCTGATTTCAAACGCCACAGCGATACGCTCGAGATTGTCAAGCGAAATATTGCGCTCACCACGTTCGACAGAGCCAATGTAAGTTCTGTGTAAGCCCACCAGATCAGCCAGTGCCTCCTGCGACAAACCGCGAGATGCCCGCAATAGTTTGAGGTTCTGCGATAGAATCACTCGAGCTTGCAAGTTTTCTTTTTTGCGTTTCACACAATTATGATTGCTGCATAGATGACTTTGAATCTACAGACGATAAGTAGCGTAAGGTGTATACTGAAAACCAAATGGACAATCGCATGAATCTCGAGATACCTGCTTACCAAACGCAACTGGGTGCAGCGTATTACGGTGACTCGTTGCGGCTGCTCGAGCAACTCGAGGATTCAAGTGTGAATTTGTTCATCACCAGTCCGCCATTTGCTTTGCAGCGTGAGAAAGAATACGGCAACAAAAACCAAGCCGATTACCTCGAGTGGTTGACCCAATTTGCGCGGCTGATTTATCGCAAATTACGCGATGATGGCAGTTTTGTACTCGATCTTGGCGGTGCATACCAAAAGGGTTTGCCTGTTCGCAGTTTGTACAACTTTCGCGTGCTGCTTAAATTCTGTGATGAACTTGGCTTTCATTTGGCTGAAGATTTTTACTGGTTTAATCCTGCCAAACTGCCCAGTCCAATCGAATGGGTCAACAAGCGCAAAATTCGGGTCAAAGATGCGGTCAACACGGTCTGGTGGTTTTCAAAAACTCCAGAACCAAAAGCCGATGTCAGCAAGGTTTTGGTCGAGTACAGCGACCGCATGAAAAAATTACTCGAGAATCCAGAAAAGTATTACACCGCCAAAAAACGCCCATCGGGTCACGATATCGGCACGGCTTTTGGCAAAGACAATGGTGGTGCGATTCCGCCTAACCTATTGCAAATTCCCAACACCGAAGCCAACGGGCAGTACCTGGCGTATTGCAAAGCCGCTGGCACAAAAGGACATCCTGCACGATTTCCAGCCAAATTGCCCGAATTCTTTATTCAAATGCTGACTGACCCTGGCGATTTGGTCGTGGATATTTTCGCGGGTTCAAACACCACAGGCGCTGTTGCCGAAAATCTGGCACGGCGTTGGTTGGCGTTTGAACTCGAGCGTGAGTACAGCGCAAATTCTGTGTTTCGATTTCTCGAGAAAAGCTTAAAACCCGAAGTTGTGCGGGGATTTTATCAGCAGATTCTGGCGGGTGAAAGTTTGGATTTACGGCTGCACGTTCAGCAAGAACGGTTGTTTGAGCTTGCTGAACGTGCAGTGCTTGCGGCTGACGATTAGAACGCCGTCTCCAACGCCTCGAGTGCCGCCTTCACATCCTTCACCCCAGCCTGCGCCATGTCGGGTCGCCCGCCACCCTTGCCGCCACCTGCCGCCGCCAGTTTGCCAATCAACTGCCCCGCGTGCGCCCCTCGAGCCACCGCATCTTTGGTCGCTTTGATCGCCAGTCCACCTTCAGAACCGACCACCACAATGTCAGCTTTGCTTTTCTCGAGCAAATCGTCAACAGCCGTGCGCAATTCGTTGCCGACCACGCCCGTCAGTGCAAGCCGCGCGATTTTAAACCCGCCAAGCTCGAGGTTGTCTGCGCTCGAGCCAGCCGATGTTTGGGCGTGAACAAGTTTCTGTTTTAAATCCGCCACCGTGCGGTTTAGGACCTTCATTTCATCTTGCAGTTTCTCGAGGCGTTCAGGCAGGGTTTCTGGTGTGGCGTTCAGCGTCCTCGAGAGGCTGCGAACACGCTCTAAGGTGTCACGAACGTAAGCCGTCGCTGCTTCGCCGCACAATGCCTCCAAACGGCGAATGCCTGCCGCCGTGCCTTCTTCACTCACAATCACGAACGCACCAATCTTGCCCGTGCTCGAGACGTGCGTACCACCGCAAAGTTCCTTGCTCGAGATGTCCACGTGTTGCTCGAGAATCCCAACGCTCGAGATTGCCCCGTCCACGCTGACCACGCGCACTTCCGCGCCGTACTTCTCGCCGAAAAGTGCCATCGCACCCGTTTTTCGAGCGTCCTCGAGCGGCATGAGTTTGGATGAAACCGTGAAATCGGCTTGAATCCAACGGTTGACGAGTTGTTCGACGTGACGAATTTCATCGCTGCTCACGGCTTCGTTGTGCGTGAAATCAAACCGCAAACGGTCTGGCGTGACCAAACTGCCTTTTTGTTGCACGTGCGAACCCAGCGTGGCGCGAAGTGCCGCCTGCAACAAGTGCGTTGCCGTGTGGTGCTTTTCGGTTGCAGCCCGAACCCCAGATTCCACCCGAGCCTCGAGCGTATCTTCAACGCTGAGTGTGCCGCGAAGAATTTGTGCCTCGTGGATAAAGATGCCCTGAGCGTTCTTGTGCGTGCCAGTCACGACAGCGCGACCTTCAACATGCCCAGAAACACTGGCGCGAATCGGACTTTCCACCTTTGCTTCAACGTGATGACTCGTCCACTCGAGCATCCCGACATCCCCGACTTGACCGCCACCCTCGGCGTAAAACGGGGTGGTGTCTAAAATAATTTGCACGTGATCGCCGTCGTGAGCGTTCAAAACCCGAGCGTTGCCTACCAGAATGGCGACCACCCTGGCGGTGGAATTGTTCATGGTGTAACCGACAAAGTTGGTGGCGGGTAGACCCTCGAGTGAATCGTTGGAAGCGGCATACATGCCGTCTTTTTTGCCGTATTTGCTGCCTGCTCGAGCGAGATTTTGAGCTTCTTTGAGCGCTAGATTGAAACCTTCTTCATCAACAGTAGCGCCGTACTCTTCAACAATTTCTCGAGTAAGATCAAGTGGAAATCCGAACGTGTCATAAAGGGTAAACGCGTCTATACCAGTGATGCGAGTTTGAGGCGGAGCTATCAAGGTTGGTGAATGAAAAACGACACCAGAACGAGAAATCACGAGTTCATTCACCCCTGAAAATCGACGAGCATATTGATTTTCAAACTCGTTTTTGATTGGGGCAAACCTGTCACCCATGAGTGCGCCGACAAAATTAAACGCATCTCCTTCTGAATACGTCACTTTGTATTGACTAACTCCTCGTCTATCAATCCCATCAGCTTCAACCGAAGCTCTTGTAGCCAATGCAGCGTGAGACAAAAGTACGTTGAGTCTTTCAATCCCATTCTCAAGCGTCCGCAAGAAACGTTTTTCTTCTTCTTCGACTTGCTTGGTCACGCTTTCTTGCGCGTTGACCATTTCAGGGTACGCCTGTCCAAGTGTATCCACCACGATCTGCACCAGCTTAAACAAGACTGGTTCTTTCATGCCCAGCAGATAAGCGTGGCGGCTGGCACGACGCATGACTTTGCGCACGACGTACTCGCGTTCAGAAATCCCGAAACTGACACCATCGGCAAGGGTCATGCTGACCATGCGAATGTGCTCGGCGATCACCCGATGCGAGAGGCTCGAGATGCCCTCGTATTTTTTACCGCTCAGTTTTTCAACCTCGGCAATCAGGGGTTTGAAGTCGTCTGTGTCGAACAAATCCTCGACTCCCTGACTGATGAACGCCGCCCGAATCATGCCCAAGCCAGTGTCAATGTTTTTCTTGCCCAAATCCTCGAGCGACCCCGTGCCATCCGCGCCATCCGTGCGGTTGTACCCTGGGAACACCAGATTCCAGAACTCGAGAAAACGGTTGGATTCTGGGTTTGTGGCGTAATCTTCCCAGGTGTCCGAGCCGAATTTCTCGCCGCGATCATAAAAAATTTCGGAGCAAGGTCCGCAAGGTCCGTTTGGTCCTTTTGATGGCGCATTCTGAGGCCAGAAATTCTCGTCGGCATCGAAGCGGTTGACGTGATTGGCGGGCAGCCCGACGTTTTTTGTCCAATATTCAAAGGCTTCATCGTCGTCTTTGTAAATCGTCACGTAAATGCGGCTGCCGTCGTAACCGAGCCATTTTGGGTCGGTGATGAACTCCCACGCCCATTCGATGGCTTCTTTTTTAAAGTAACTGTCAAAGCTAAAATTCCCCAGCATCTCGAACAGCGAACAGTGTCTCGAGGTGCGCCCAACGTTTTCGATATCGCCAATGCGAATGCACTTTTGGGCGGTCACGACACGGCGGTAAACGCCAGAATCGAACTTGGGTTCTGCGCCCAGAAAGTACGGTTTGAACTGTGCCATGCCCGCCACGCTGAACATGATGGTCGGGTCGTCATAGACGGGAATCGGGTGCGAGGGGTAACGCAAATGACCTTTGGATTCAAAAAAACTCAGGTACATCTCGCGGATTTGGTTGGTGGTTAAAAATCTTGGTTCTGAAGATTGGAGTTCGGACATCGTGCAGGGATTATACGGTGACGGCTCGAGATTTCAAAAAAATGTTTTGAGATTTCGCGCCTTGGTACACATTCAAAGAAAATTCTCGAGTACGGTTGAGGCATCTCGGGGGTAAGGAGAAATCTGATGAAACGACTGGTTTTGGCAATGTTGGTGCTGCTGACGTTTTCGGTTCAGGCGCAGAATTTCAAAGCTTCAAGCTCGAGTCTCAGTGTTTTACAACAAGCCGCCAACCCCATGACCGACGCGCAAGTGCTCGAGCGAGGGCGCAAACTGGTGCTGGATTTTTACGCGGTCAAGCTCGAGGGTTTGTTTGAATTGTTCACCCCAGATTTGCAGGTGCGCACGGGCGGTCTGGAAGCCTTTCGAGCGTACCGTTTAAGGGGCATCGAAGTGTATGGGCAGGAACTCGAGATGCTGGACGAGCAAGTGCTGACCCGAGAGAACTTGAAAGGTTATGTCCGCACCGCCGTCTTTGAAAAACGTCCCGATCTGGTCTGGTACGTGATTTGTGCTTTTGACGAAACGGGCGCGGTGGCGTATTTCAATATCGAATTTGCGGGATCGCGTTAAAAAAACGATTTGGTAGGGTGCGCTTCTTGACCATAAAACGCACCTAACGGGCATGGTCGCCTCGCGCACCAAGACATCTGAAACGCGGTGCGCAAGGCGCACCCTACGAGGCGATGATTTGTCATTATGCGGTCATCCACACGCCACCCAAACCCGCTAAGCTCGAGTATGAAACGCTTCATCTTGCTTGGCGTGATCGTCTCGGGTTTGAGTGGCTGTCAAGGCTCGAGCATCGCAAGCCTTGAGCCAAATACTTTGGTGGTGGCGACCACGGGTTCGGACAGCAACCCTGGCACGCTCGAGAAACCGTTCAAGACCGTTCAAAAATGTGCGGATGTCGCGTTGCCTGGGTTTACCTGTGCGATTCGGGCGGGAACCTACCGCGAGACGGTGCGCCCCGCCAGTTCTGGCTCGAGTGACAAAAGAATTGTCTTTAAGTCTTTCCCTGGCGAGACGGTGCTGATTTCGGGGGCGGACGTGGTGGGCAATTGGACGACGTTTCAGGGCAGCATTCAACAAGCCAGCTTGCCCGCAGGCAGCGATTTGGGCAAGGGCAAAAATCAGGTTTTTGTCGATGGTCGTATGATGCTCGAGGCAAGGTATCCAAACGCGGGTTTGGATTTGCTGCATCCCAAACTGGGCGGTTTTCAGCAGCCCAGCGGTTCGGGTGTGACCTGGACGATTGCCGCGCCCAACCTGCCCAGCAATTTAACGGGCGCAAACATCAATTTCATTCCAGGTCCAGCCTGGGTGATCGAAACGGGCAAGATTGACAGCTCGAGTGCCACAGGTTTCACCTTCAGTTCGCCTGGTGGGCAGATGGTGGAACGCCCATCGTTTTACCCAGCCCTGTACGAACCTCGAGATGGCAACCCTTACTTTATTTGGGGAAAACTCGAGCTGCTCGATAGCCCTGGCGAGTGGTTCGTTCAAAACCAGACTTTGTACCTCGAGCCTTTGACTGCGGATTTGAAGGCGCATGTGGTCGAATTTAAGCGTCGTTCGTTGGCATTTGACCTCAAAGACCGATCATTTATCACCCTGCAAAATCTGCACGTTTTCGCCGCCACCATCAGTACGGGCGACCCGCAAAACCCTGGCGCAACCAGCTCGAGCAACATTGTCTTGGATGGTGTTCATGTGCGTTACCCATCGCATTACACGTTTGTCACCCCAGGGCAATCTTGGGGGGCTGGACTCGACACGGGCATCATGCTTTTTGGCAGCAACCACACCCTGAAAAACTCGAGCGTCGCGTTCAGCGCGGGCAACGGTGTGGTGCTTGATGGCAAAAACCACACCCTGACCAATAACGTGATTCACGATGTCGATTACGCCATGACCGATGCGGCGGCGGTGTTTACGGGTTTTTATGGGTCTGTCTCGAGTGGACATTTGGTCGAGGGCAACACACTTTACAACGCGGGTCGCAGCGTTTTGGTGCACCGCTCGAGCAGCCTGAAAATTTTGCACAACCATCTCTACAACGGTGGTTTGCTGACCAACGATTTGGGCTTGACCTACACGTTTCAATCCGACGGGGCTGGCACGGAAATTGCCTACAACCTCGTGCATGACAATTTTGCACCCTCGGAGAGCATGGGTATTTACCTGGACAACGGCTCGAGAAACTACCTGGTGCATCACAACATCGTCTGGAATGTGCGAAATGCCCTGAATCTCAATTTGCCCAGCACCAACAACAAGGTGTACAACAACACCCTGCTCGGCTGGAACGAATCGGTCGGTGGTGGTGCTGCGGTGGTGACCGATTGCATTGCGACCAACAGCGATGTCAGCAACAATATTTTCAATGCGAATCTCAACCTGGGTGGCGTGTTTGACGGCACGAAATGCCCAGCGGGACAGGGACTCCCAACCTTCTCGAGCAACCTGACCCAAGACATCAACCCGAAATTCTCGAGCGCCGCGACCAGCGATTTTTCCTTGCAGGCTGGCTCGAGCGCGATTGATGCGGGCAAAGTGATTGCGGGCATCACGGACGGCTTTGCGGGGGCTGCACCCGATATTGGGGCGCTCGAGCGAGGAACAACGCC
This sequence comes from uncultured Deinococcales bacterium, assembly GCA_964247135.1. GTDB lineage: Bacteria > Deinococcota > Deinococci > Deinococcales > JAAFIG01 > JANXTZ01. Next base: position 26,695 of record CAXTTL010000036.1, read on the forward strand.
GTTTCAGGCGGGCGCAAGTTTACAAGTGCCGTGCGTTTACGGCGACGATTGCACACCAAAAGTTGAGCGTCAGTACGGCATTTTGGGGCAGTATTTCAGCGACGAAACCCTGACCATGCTTGTCACCACGCGCCTCGATCCGCAAATCAATTTTGGTTACTTTGGCGACACCCAATCACCCCCAGGCGTGTTCTTGCCGAGCGGCAAAAATTACGGCGTGCGCTGGTCTGGAATGCTCGAGGTACCCGAAACCGCCAACTGGACGTTTTACCTGACCGCCGACGACGGGGCGCGATTGTGGGTGAACGATCAACCACTCATCAACCGACCCGATTACAAAGACCCACCCGTAGACCAAGCCAGCATTCCATTGCAAGTCGGACAGAAGTACAAGATCAAACTTGAGTTTCGCCAAGGCAGCAGTGGCGCTCGAGCGCTGCTGGAATGGAGCAACGATGCGGGTTTGGGACGCCAGGTTGTGCCGAGACAGGCGTTCTCGCCAAATTAAACTTGAGTGTCTTG
>CAXTTL010000037.1:0-27146 GCA_964247135.1 uncultured Deinococcales bacterium
GCTGTGGGCGCTTGATCTGGATCGTAGCGGTCTAAACTTGGAGAAGCCATTTACGCCCCCTTTCTGCTGCCCGGACGGGCAATGGTGCTGGCTCGAGTATCGGACACGAGCGCGGCAGCCAAAGCGGTCAACAGCACGGTGATGCCCATGTAGGCAAAGCCACGGTTCATGGGCATGGTTGGGTCACTCGAGCGCAAAGAAGCAGGCAAGAGGTTGGCGGCGATGTCCTCGATGCTGCGCAAAAGCGCGACCCCAGGAATTGGGGCGTCAGGGTTGGCGTGGGCAAACGCGCCCAAGGTCAGAACGATGAACACCATTCCGAGTCCGACCAGTGCGAGTGCGATGAATCCTTTGATGGCTTGGTTCACTTGCTTGTCTCCTTTGGCGCTTCTGCTTTTGGTGTTGGTAAAACCGCATCTTTGTCATAACCAAGCAAGCGTTCAAACAGGTGGTTCTTGACTTTCACATTGCCGTTCTTGCGTTCCGTGCCGTACATGATAAAGCCCATGACAGACAGTAAAAACAGCAAAATAATCAGGTAAAACATGATTGAGAATAAACCTGCGGTGGTCGGTAACTTGAAAAATGCCATTAACGCCGCATAACCCCTCGAGAACACCGAGATCGCAGCAAAAAACGTGATACCCGTGAACAACCACATGCTGCCTTTCATTGCGTTCTCCTCATCATCCCTCGAGATTAGGCTTTATCGGCGGCGATTGCGGCGGTTTGGGCTTTGGCAGCCTCGAGCGCTTTTTGTTCACGACGGTTTCTGGCGCGTTGCACCAAATGCCAGATCGCACCGCCGCCAAGCATGATCATGCTGACCAAGTACACATACGGCGGGTCGCGGTGAATGTCGGCGATGGAGAGGATGATCAAAATGCTGAAGCCCAACCAGGCGACCAGCCCGTAAATGCCGACCAGCGTCCAGAATGGGCGCTTCCAGGGGTTGCGCTCTGGGCTGTAATCCAAAAAGACCACAATGAACGCGATCAGTGGAATCAGCACGGTTTGCAAGGTGGCGCTGGCTGGCTTCCAGAGTTTCATCATTTGGTACAAGCCCAAGAAGTACCAGTCGGAAAGGATTGGGTTTGGCGTGACGCTGTAATTGGCGGGCGAACCAGTCTCGACTGGCACAAAAATCGAGATGGCGACCAGAATAATCAAGAACGCCACCACCGAATACCAGGGCAGGTTGATGCGTGGCACGCGACCCGCACCGCCGACGCCCTTGTCGCCTTTACCTTTGCGGGCAAAATAAGCCTCGACCAAAATAATGGTCAAAATGCTGAGCATAAAGTGGGCGCTGTAAAAACGCGTTAAGGTTGCAGGACCAATCGAAAGTCCTGAAAGCATGTAATTTGCCATGATGTGACCAATTTGGGCAACGCCCAAGGTGGCTTTCAGAATTTGTGGAACTATCGGCAAGGCTGCAATGGTCGGAATGTCCTGGAAGTTATCGACAAAAGTTGGGAAGGTCGCAAAGACCTTGGTTGCCCAGAGCGCACGTTGATTCCAGATCAGCAAGTAACCCGTCAGACCCGAGAACATCGACAGGATCAAGCCAATCACGGTCAAGATGTAGGAAAGTTGATTGTAAGATTTGAACTCGCCGCGAAAGTACATGCGGTAAATGCGCAGGGTCAACGCCACAATCAAGGCATCCGCGCCGTACTTGTGCAATTGACGCGTCAGGTAAATGACCCAGCCCGATTGTCCCTCGAGAATGTTTTTGACCGAGAGCCATGACTGGTAAATGGGTCCAGTCGCGTCAGGAACGTAATAGAACATCAAAACGGTGCCTGTGACAATAGTGATGTACCAGAACATCAATGCCATACCACCCAGCATGAACCACGGGTCGGTTTTGACTTTCTCCCTCGAGTTCTCGTCGAACAGGTCTAGGTTTTTGGCGCTTTTGGTCCACCAGATTGCAATTTTTTGTCCGACGCTTGGACCGGCTTTTTTGGTTGCTGCCGCGCTTGGAATTGTTGGTGCTGCCATTGGCGATCCCCCTTTAAAATGAGTGTCTTGATTTGTCAATCTCGAGTTTAACCGTAACCTTTAATCACCACATTGCCACTCTCAAGCACAAATCGAAATGGGAACGGGGTGCGCGGTGCTGGACCAGAAACCACATGACCCACGCGCATCACGCCAGCCACATCTTGGACTTCGACTGGATTGTACACGCTCAGGTGGCAAGGGCAACTGAACAGTGGGTGTCCTTTTGGACCCGTTTCGCCGCAGTAATTGAAACCGCTACAAACCTCGTCGCCAGTGTGGTACTGAAAAATACAGCCCAAATGGGCGCAGATTCTCGAGACGACCACCATCGAGTATTTTTCGCCTTTGTGATCGGCTTCGCCGTAACCTTCGCGCAAATCGCCGCCGATGTTGCCAATTTTGGTTGGGTCAAGCACCGGGACTTTGGGAACGCGCAAAATATAACCGGGAATATCGGTTTGTTGCGTGCCTTTGCTCGAGTATTCTGGGGTGATTTGGGTGAACACAAATTCTTTGACGTCCCACTCTTTGGGAAATTCGTCGAGCGAGGCGGCGATCAAGTCTTTGTTTTGTGGAATTTCGGCGGTGGGAATCGAGAGTGGTTTGAGGTCGGGCTTTAAAAAGCTTAACAGTGCCGAACCCACACCTCCCAAAACCGCCAGAATTGGAATGGCGGTGATGCCTTTGAGGATGGTGCGACGGTCAATCATGGCTTGACTCCTTCTGGTGGCTTGACACTGGCAATTGGTGGATCAACACTGTAACTAAACGAACGGATATACGCCACCACATGGTTGATTTCGGCATCGCTGAGTCTGTCCACCCATTGCGGCATTGCCGAACCGTAAATACCATTTTTTAAAGCCGTGCGCAGTTTGTTTTCCGAACGGTTGAACAAACGCCGTGGCTCGTGAAAATTGGCTGGCGGTGGTTGCAGCATCGCGCCCGAGTGACCCTTGCCCCAACCGTCTGCGCCGTGGCACATGTTGCAGTTACCAAAAATGCCTCGACCATCTTTTTGCTTGGATTTGTTGGCAATGCTGGTCGGATCAAGCTTGAGCGGCACAGTCTCTTTGAGGTTTGGCTCGAGCTTGACGTAAAGCGCCATCGCCAAACTCCACAGGGCTTCTTTGTCTAAAGTCACCGGTTGTTGAACTGGCACTGGTTTGCGCTCAACCTTAGCCGTCGCAGGGTCTTTGACTTCGACAAAGGCGTTCATGGTGACATCCACGGGACTTGGCTCGCTTTTTAAACCGTCTTGCAGTTTCAAAAAGGCTTGGAATGGGCTGTCGTCCAAGGTTGGCAGCATTGCGGGCGTAATCTTGTCTTTTAAAACATCGAACAACAAATTGCCCAGAACCAAATTTGGATTGCCCACAGGCAGAAGCTTGACATCTTCGCCCTCGATCCACTTGCCCGCATAAGAGCCGTTCTCGGCAAGCTCGCGTCCGTTGAGGTAATCGGTTTTTTGACCGTCTTCATTGGTACGCTCGAGCGGATTGACTTTGTACTGCTCTGGGTATTTGGGGTAATTCCATTTGTAAGCCACCTCGTCGGCGGTTACATTTGCCGCGCCAGGCAGTTTAATATCACCCTTCAGCGAGACATCGCCGCCAATTTTGCTCGAGTCGGCTTTGATGCTGCACGCCCCCAAAAACAGTGCCAGCGTGATTGAAGTGCTGATTGCAAAAAATGGCTTCATTAAAACCTGCTTCATTAAAACCCCTGTGCCGGAATCCAAGAAATTCCGAGGGCGATAAAAATAATAAACAAAAACACCGCGATAGCCGAGGCTGGAACGTTGCGTTCGCCCACCCGAATCCCAGCGATTTCGTGGGTGTGATCGCCGTGAATGTCCTGAAAATTGCTGGCGAGTTCAGTTTCGGTTTCGGTGCTGGGCGTTTCGAGACTCATTGGTTCCTCCGATGTGAGCGAGACGCTCGAGATCACTTTATTGGTTTAATTTGCTTCTGGCTCTGGGCGTTCGATGCTTGGGGCACGACCATAGAGAAAATCGTTGTCCGGTTCGATCAAATTAAATTTGACGCGTTCGGCGTTGTGAAATTGACCATCCAAATACGCCCAAAGCGCCGACAAGACCAGCAGTGAAAAAATCACACCCACCGCAATCAGAACCACCCAAGTGCCTTTGTAATCCAAACCGACCGCCGGCACGTGGTCTGCCAGGGCACTCGAGCCGAGCAAAAACACCAGCAATACGATTGATTTTTGAAAACTCGAGCGGTTGATCATGATTTAGTGTCCTTTGGTGGCTTTCGGTGCTCCTGGATACTCGCGCTCGACGTTGCCTGGTTGCAAGGTTTTGGCATCGTAATACTTTTCGCGTCCTGGTTTGGCGGTCAAATCTTGATCGGCAGCCAATGATTTGAGGTATTCGACCACGTACCAGATTTGCTCTTCGTTTAAAGTTTGATCCCAGCGCGGCATACGCGTGCCTGGAACACCTCGAGCGACCTTGTTAAACCAGTGTCCATCGGTGAAGTCTTTGTAGCGCGGCAAGTGGAAGTTGGCGGCTGGCTTGGGGTAGAACATTTTTGCCAACGGCACATCGGCACGACCCTCGTAACCGTGGCAGGGGGCGCAGTTTTGGTTGAAGATACCGCGTCCAGAGCCGGCGTTTGCCGCACTGAAAGGCGATTTGAGGTTGCGGTATTTTTCGGGCACATTCACATCTTTGGTTTCCCAAGCCCTGGTGTTGCGCGTACCGAGCGACTGAATAAACGCCACCAAATACCGAATGTCGGTGTCGTTCAAGTAACTGTAGCTGGGCATGAACGAACCAGGCAGGTAGGAACGTGGCGATTTGAGGTGACCGATGTGCCACTCGTCGGGGTAAAGACCGCCCTCGTAAGTTAAATCTGGACCGTTGCGCAGCGTCCCCAGAAGGTTCACACGGTCATAGGCAAAGTCGCCAGCCTGCGAGGTTGGACCCGTGCCCTCGTCTTGGAAGCGCACAAATTGACTGTGGCAAACATAGCAGTTCTCGCGTTGGAAAATCGCGCGACCCTTTAATTCCATTGCCGTGTATGGACGCAAACCTGGGGTGGGTTCTGGGTTAAAACTTGCCGCCGGAACAATCACCACCAATGAGGTCACGCCGCAAACGAGCAGCAGGAAAGCCAGTCCAATAATAAAATTTCTTGCATTCAACATCTTCTGACCTCCTTTGTTTAATCGTCTGCCGCAGCAGCAGTTAGGGCGGGGGCGACGCTCGAGCCTCGAGAGACTTCTTGGCGCCTGGCAGAACGCACGGTTTGCACGGCGTTATAGGCGAAAATATAAACGCCGAAAATCATCACCGTGGCAGCCATCCAACGCACCATGACAAACGGTTTTAAGAAGGGCACGGTTTGTTGGACATTGATGCCCATGTTCCAACTGGCGGCTTGAATAAAGCCCATGGTGGTCCAGGTGATAAAGAACATGATAAAACCGACCGAGAAGGTCCAAAAGTGAACCACGACCAGTTTTTTGGAGTACCACTCGACTTTGTAAAGGCGCGGCACGGTGTAATAAATTGCCGAGAACAGCACCATGCTAAAACCGCCAAGCATTGCCAAGTGCGCGTGGGCACTGACGATGCCCGTGAAGTGCTGATACCAGTTGATGCTGCGAACAGCCTGCAAAGAACCCTGAAAGCTGGCAAGGGCGTACATGATCCAACCGAAGGTCATGAAACGAAGCGGTAAATTCCAAGCCAGGTTGTCCCAACGCCCTTGGGTGGACAAGAAGAAATTTGCGCTGGCAGAGTACACCGGAATGCTCATTAAAACGCTCGAGCCGATGGCGAAGGCTTTTAGCCATTCTGGGACGGGCGACTGAATAATATGGTGCGCCCCGATGCCGGTGTAAAAGGCAAAGTTGCCCCAGAAGCCGATGAGTGAAAGTTTGTGCGAAAAGATTGGGTTGCCAGGTTCGCCTTTTTTACCGACCGTTAATTTGGGCAGCAAAAAGTAAATGATGCCGATGCCCATGGTCGTGATCCAAAGCCCGAGCACGTCGTGGGCGTAAAACCAGTTGGCGATGGCGTCGTTTAAGCCGTCCAAGGGTACGAAGGTGCGGTTGCCGACAATCCAAACCATGCTCATGCCGATAAACGAACCCATCCAGTACCAGACCGAAACATAAAGTTGCGGTTCGGTGCGGCGGGCGACGGTCATGAAAACATTGACGGCGCTTAAGACCAGCAAGATCAGCATGAACCAATCCATTGGCGGAATCAACTCTGCCCATTCACGACCCTCAGAAAAACCGTTTAAAAGCGTGAGCGGAATCAATGCGGCAAAAATATTCCAGAGCCAGCCCGTCATGGTGCCCAGACGTTCAGAATAGAGCGGGGCTTTCACCAGGCGCGGCAGCATGTAAAAGCAAGCGCCGATGCTCGCCATCGACACCCAAGACATGACCACCGTGTTGACGTGCGAGGGACGAATGCGGCTAAAAGACAACCACGGCACACCCTTGGTGATGTCAGGAAACATAAACTGCGTTGCCATGAACACACCAAATGTCATGCCAATCACGCCCCAGACGATGGCAGAAGTCAACCACAACTTCGCGCTCGAATCGGGAGTGTCCGGAAAGAACCGATCTAATAACGTCATCCCATCACCCCAAACCTCTCAAGAATCACAAGCTGAACAACCTCGAGCGAAAACAATTGAAATTGAAACAAATCTGTCATGTCACGCTCCCTCAAAACCCCCCTGATAATTTCACTGGAACTTCACGACCTCGAGTTACACGAGATGCAAGATAGATTCCCCACAATACCCAAATACATCCCGCGAATGCGACTGAGAATTGTCCCAAGCGAACTCGAGACATGGGGCAATTTTTACATATTTCAGGGCGAATCGCAAAACCCAGACCAATTTTATTTTGAACCCAGCGTATCATTGCGCTTTAAGAACTTCTCGAACAAGCCAGGTTTTCGGGGTTTCAAGGCTTTGGGTTCCAAGCCCAGCGCTTCGCGCAGAGCTGGAATGATTTTGCGGGTTTGTTCCATGCCAACCTCGAACAGCTCGCGGCTAAGCTCAAAATCAAACACGCCCGAAGGCACCTCCTGACCGACATGCAAGACCATGTCCGCCTGATTCATGTGATAACGCTCGAGGTGGTCGCGGCTGATGCTGGCAGCCCGCAAGATCACCTCGATGGCGGTTTTGGGGACAGTCGTGGGCGCATCGAAGCCAACATCGACCGCCAATACAAACGCGTCCGTCAGCAAGTCCCGCGCCACACTGACCGGAACGTTGTTGACCACGTGCCCATCTGCCAAATGACGACCATTTAACAAGACCGGCGGGAAAACACCAGGGATCGCGCAGGAGGCGATGGCAGACTCGAGCAACAAACCCGTCTTTAAAACCACCTCTTCGCCGGCGATCAAATCGGTGGCGACAAACGCCAACGCCAGGTTTAAATCTTCAAAACGCACGCCGCCCACCAGCGGCTGCAAACTCTGACGGAGCGGCTCGAGGCTGGCAATCCCAGGACCGGACACGCCAGATAAAATCACTTTTTGCCAACCCGAGAGCGTTTTTAAGGCGTCAATCAAATCAAAACCCTTGCTGGGCTTGTTCGACAAGACCTGACGCAAATGCGCGTAGCCGCTCGAGCCGATGGCTTCGATCAGGCGGTAAATCTCGGTTCTCGAGCGCGACTCAAAGGCATTGGTTTGCGTGCCTGGGGCTTCGTCCTCGCGTCTGAAACCTGCCGTCTCGAGCGCGAACAACATGCCAGCCAAAGCGCCCGAGCTGCTGCCCGCGATGGCGCCGACTTCGATATCGGCTTGTTGCAATGCCCGCAAGACCCCCAAATGCGCCGCGCCGCGCACACCGCCACCACCCAAAGCCAAAGCCAATTTGCGCCCACGTTGATCCTTCATGCCTTCACCCTACTCAGATTGGTGCTCTGGTATCAAGTTTAAGCTGGCTGCGAAATGATCTTTGGCAATTGCAAAGACATCGGTCAGCCTCAATATTTTGCGGGCAGAACACCCCACAAAAGACCTTGCGAGACGCAATACAAATGACTTGTCGAGTTTAAAACCTGTTTTGTGCGCCAAATTGCGATCTGAAATGCTAAGATGAGGTTCGTGAAGCTTTTTGTGCGCGTATCCCTTATCTGGCTTGTGCTGATCGGCACCGCCTTTGGTCAGGCAATCAACTCCAAAGCCCAAGATCAATACAACAAATGCGCCGAGTTTTTTCAACAAAAACTCTACGATGCCGCCGACAATGCTTGTCGGCTTGCCGAAATTCAACAACTGAATTATTCTGACTCGTTGCGCCTTCACGCTCGGGTGGCACTGCGCATGAACAATATTGCTGCCGCGCAAAGTTTTGTCGATCAAGCCCGCCAAGCCGACCCGAGCAGTCCACAAAACGATGTGATCGGCGCGGAAATCGTGCTGCAAAATGGCAAATTCGATGAAGCCTACCAACTCGCACAAAGCGCCCTGCAAAACCCCAGGCTGTCGTTAAAATCCAAAGTCTTGGCGTACAAAATCACCGCCCAGACCAGTCAACTGGCGGGCAACGAGTCTGAGGGCATCAACGCCTACCGCGAAGCCCTCAACCTCGACTCGAGCGACACCGAAGCCCGTTTGGCGCTGGCGCAGATCATGGTCAGAAGCGACCCCAAAGCTGCCGCCAACTTGCTGCGCAGCTCGCCCAACCGTCCACCCGAAATTCAAGCCGAATACGGACGCACCCAGTGGATTGCCGGAAATTTACCTGGCGCGATTCAAACCTTGGAGCAAGTCGCCGGTAACCCGGGCGCGTTCGCTCGAGATCGGGCATTGTATCAACGCGCCCTTGGAGCGCTGGCTTACGCCTATTACGGCATGGGCAATCTTTCTGAAGGCTCGAGGGTCCTGACCCAAACCAGCAATTCCAACAATGTTTTTGCCCTGGTGATCGGCAAAACCCTGCCCTGGTTGATCGCCGTGGTGGCATTACTGGTCGCGCATTTGGTCGGCGAATCTCAGATCGAACCGCTCTCAACCATCGAGATTCAAGAGGGTCCGCGCCCCTGGACGGTTGCCAACGTTTACTCGCATTTGATTGTCTCGGTGCTGGTGGGTGGCGTTTCCGCGCTGCTGGGCGGCAAAATGTTGTACGGCAATTACTTGGCGCTGTTCACCCCGGTTCAGGGCGATGTCGCCAGGGATTTGTTCTTTGGCTTTTTTGCCATTACCTTGATCGGCTTAAGCTGGTACACCACCCAAAGAAACGGTTGGAAACCAGCGCAATTGTTGATCGGCAAATTTTCGCCGAGCCAAATTGTTGAGGGCATCATTCTGGGTGCGGTGATTACGATATTGACCCTGGCGTACCAATACGCCGCCAAAACCTTGCACTTCACAGGCTTTTACTTGCACCTCGAGTATTGGCGCTTGTCTGCGCTGCTGCCGATTCTGTTGCTGCCGCTGACCGAGATTTTCTTCAGGGCTTTTGCGGTCTTCCCAATCGAAAAACGCTACGGTCAAACCCTCGGCGCGGTCGTGCTGGTCTTGCTGTTCGCCGTGACTTTCGCCATGCCCGTGATCTTGCTGGCATTGATTGGCGCTGGCGTGCTGTATTACACCAACCGCGAAAAAAGCGTCATCCCAGCCATCATTGGGCAATTGGTGTTTTACCTGGCGCTCTTGGGCTTGCTGTCCGTGCCCATCGTGCGCACCTGGTTTTCGTAATCAGCCTGTAGGTTTGACCAACTGACCCTGGGTGGGTGGGGACGAAGCACGCCTCGCCCCCACAACATTGTCAAGAAACACCGTCCGACCTCGAGACAGGGTGTGCTTGACCACACCTTTAAATTCTTGTCCCAAGTACGGGCTTTGTTTGTGGCGGTACTCGAGCATTTGAGCATTCAAGACAAAACTGGCGTTTAAGTCCAGCAAGACCAAATCGGCGTCAAAACCAAGCTCGAGTTTGCCTTTTTTGGGAAGTTTAAAACGTTTTGCGGGGTTGGCGGACACCAAGCTCGAGATTTGCGACAAACTCAAGCCTCGAGCTTGAAAACCTTGCGTCAGGAGCACGCTCAGGCTGCTTTGCACCCCAGAGATGCCGCCCCAAATCGCAAAAAAATTATCGGATGTTTTCAGGCTGGGCGGGGCAGGCGAGTGGTCGCTGCCGATCATATCAATATTGTTTTTCAAAACTTGCTGCCATAACAATTCTTGCTCGAGGTTTGACCGCAGCGGCGGGGCGCATTTTGCAGGAGTGCCCAAACGCTTCAAGTCTTCTTCGGTGAATGCCAGATAATGCGGGCAAGTTTCAATGGTCACGTTCGCACCGCGTGCCTTGGCTTCAGACGCCAGAACCACACCGCGACCCGAGGAGACATGAACGAGATGCAGCGCACAGCCAGTTTCCTCGGCAAACAAAATTGCCCTGGAAATCGCCTCGAGTTCGGCAATCACGGGTCTAGACTCGAGGTAATCTTGAATGCCGGTTTTGCCCAGTGCCTGCAAACGATTCGAGAGCGAACCGGTGATTGCGTCCGATTCGGCATGAACTGCCACGGGCAAACCCAAGCTGGCGGATACCCGCATTCCCTCGAGCAACGTTAAATCGTCAGCCGCGCCAAATTCTTCCAGTCCGGAATTGCTCATGAAGGCTTTAAAACCGATCACGCCGCACGCCGCCAATTCGGGCAATGCTTCCAAATTACCAGGCACAAGCCCACCCCAAAGCGCAAAATCGGTGAGGCTGGAGCACTGCATCGCCTCGAGCTTTTGGTTAAAACTTTTGGCGTCGGTGGTGACGGGCGAAGAATTCAGCGGCATGTCAAAAAACAGCGTCCCGCCGCCCGCCGCGAGTGCCGCCGAACCCGTGGCGATGCCCTCCCAATCGGCTCTCCCTGGCTCGTTAAAATGCACGTGGACATCGATCATGCCAGCCATGACATGCAACCCTCGAGCATCGATTTCGGTGGTGCTCGAGCTTGAAATTTCTGACTCGAGCGTCACGATTTTGCCGTCCGAAATTCCGATGTCCAGAATCTCGAGCGAATCACGCACCACAGTCGCGCCGCGAACGATCAAATCCAATTCAGCCATGACCAAAGCATACGGCTTTCCTAGGGTTGAAGTTTTGTCTGCAAACCTGCAAAGCGTAGAATTCCCTGGTGATTTTTAAACGCATCATCCCCTGCCTCGACGTTGACCGTGGACGCGTGACCCGAGGGGTGCAATTTCAGAACGTTCGTGAAATCGGCGACCCAGTGCAGTACGCCCAAAAGTATGATCTCGAGGGGGCGGACGAACTGGTGTTTTATGATATTACGGCTTCCAGCGACGGGCGCGACCTCGAGATGAACTGGGCGAGGGACGTTGCCGAAACTGTTTTCATGCCCCTGACCATCGGCGGCGGTGTGCGGACGCTCAAAGATTGCCGGCGTTTGCATCTGGCGGGGGCGGACAAGATCAGCATTGACTCTGGCGCGGTGGCAAACCCCAACATCATTCGTGAAGCCTCAGATCACTTTGGGGCGCAGTGCGTGGTGCTCTCCATGCAGGTCAAACGCCGCGAAAATGGCTTGGGCTGGGAGACGTTTGTCAACGGTGGACGCAAAGCCACGGGTTTGGACGCGATTGAGTGGGCGGTGCGCGGGCAAGAACTTGGTGCGGGCGAACTGGTCTTGAACAGCATCGACGGCGACGGCACAAAGGCGGGTTACGATCTCGAGTTGTGTGCCACCGTCAAAGCCAACGTCGATATTCCGATCATCGCGTCTGGTGGTGCGGGAACGCTCGAGGATTTTTATGAGGTGCTGACCAAAGGACGTGCCGATGCTGCGCTTGCCGCCAGCGTCTTTCACTTTGGAACCTACAGCGTACAAGAGGTCAAACAATACCTATCAAGTCGCGGCGTTTCGGTCCGACTCGAGCCTTCAACTTAAGGGGAATTTATGCCAAGCGATATTCAAGCACCATTTTCAATCTCGAGCATTACTTTTGACGCGAACGGACTGGTGCCAGTGATTGCCCAGGAGGCGGGCAGCATGAGGGTTTTGATGCTGGCGTATGCCACCAAAGAAGCCATCGCGCAAACCCTGGAGACGGGTCGCGCCACGTACTTTTCACGGTCAAAAAACGCCATTTGGGTCAAGGGCGAAGAGTCGGGACATCTGCAAAACATGGTTTCGGTCACGCTCGACTGCGACGGCGATGCGGTTTTGTATACGGTCGAACAGGTCGGGGCGGCGTGTCACAAAAACGAGGACTCGTGCTTTCACAACGCCTTGTCCGGCAACCTGCCAGGCTCGGGTTTCGGCGCGGTGGTCGGGCGGGTCTACGCGACCATACTGGACCGCATTCGCAACCAACCCGAAGGCTCTTACGTGGCAAAACTGCATCGGCAGGGCATCGACCGCATCTTAAAAAAAATTGGCGAAGAGGCTGGCGAGGTGATTATTGCCGCCAAGAACAACTCCAAGCCAGAGTTGCAACTCGAGGTCAGCGATTTGCTGTTTCACTCGTTGCTGGTCATGGCGGAGGTCGGCGTGAATTTAGAGGACATTGCGGGTGAACTCGAGGCGCGTCACACCAAGTAAATCCATTTCAAACTCGAGTCTTGATGCCAGGGCAAAATGTTGAACTTTGTTCAGAAAGGTTTTTGTACTTCGGTGCTGGTTTTTGACATGTATTATGGGATAAATTGAAAATGAAAGCACAGTTGAGCAAACAACCCACTCGAGCAAATTGGACCACGCGATTGGAACATGGCAAATCTTTTTGAAATCATCTCGAGCTTGGTGGCAGGATTAATCCTGCTTGGGCTTCACATCAACCGTGAACGCTGGGGATTTTTGCCAATTCTGGGGTTCTTGATGTGCACCACCTTGGCGATTTTTGTTTTTGATTTCACACCATTTGCCTCGGCGTCCTCGAGTGCCTTGTACCTCACCCAATTTGGCTTGGCAGTGATCCTGATTTTTGATGGTTCCAAACGCTGGCGCTCGAGTTTGATCCTGATTCTGGGCGTTGCGATTCTTGCCAGCATTTTGTTAAACCTCTCGGGCGTTTGGAATTCCGAAGCCAGTCGGTACGCCATTGTCAACACGTTGTCGTTGCTGGTTGCGGGCTTTTTGATGTGGATTTTGTTCTCGCAACTTCAAAGCACGGGATTGCTTCAAATGTATGCCATGTTTGCCGTTGCCGGAGCGAGCGATGTCGTCCTGAAAAAATTACTGATTCCAAACGGTTTTGATTTGCTCGAGACTCGCTTGCTGTTGATGGTCTTGATCGGACCCGCCTTTGCCTGGTATTTGGAACGCACCAATTTAGAACTTCAAACCAGCTCCAACACGGCGCTCAACAACGCCACCTACAAGGCACTGATGGGAACGCTGGCGGTCATTGCCCACGGTAAACCGAGAGCCTCGAGCAAAGATGCCGTCACGACCTTTTTTGATACCGCCGAGGTGCTCGCCCGAGGCAGCGAAGACGACCTGTACCCAAAACTCTTGGACAGCGCCCTGTCCTTGATCCCGGGCGCTCAGGCGGGAAGTTTGCGCTTGCGAACGGGTGACACGTTTCGTTGGGTGGCACAACGTGGACACGACGACCTGATCCTCAACCTCGAGATCGACATGTCCCAGGCGCTCGAGTTTCATGGTGACCCCTTGGGTTGGTACCGTGGAACGCCTGTCATTCGGGTGCGACCCGCCTTTGACCCGCAGGTGAATGCCAAACTTCCAACCTCGCGCCAAAGCGTCAAAAGCGTGCTGGTGTTACCGATTTTGGTCGGGCATGAAATCGTTGCCGAAATCAGCCTCGACAGTTTCAAATCCGAAAAAGCCTTCTCGGACGAATCGGTGTCCGCCGCCCGACAATTTGCCCTGCAAGCCGCCGCATTGATCGCCGCCAAGCGCGAACAATTCAACCTCGAGTCCAGGTTGCGCGAGTTTGAAGTGCTCGAAAGTGTCACCAGCGCCCTGCACAACGCCCACAGCTTGGAAGACATTTGCGAACGCGTGATGCTCGAGACGGTGCGTTTGATCGGCTCGCAACACGCCACAGTCTTGTTAATTTCAGACGATACCAGAAGTTTAAATGTTCAAAGCGCCTGGGGTTTGTTCAAATTTTTGCTTCATAAAGGCGTCCCTCGCGGCAATGGTTTGTCATGGTCTGCGATTGAAACCCGCCGCATGATTGAAACTGTCGATACCCAACGCGACCCACGCAATTACGCCCCCCACGTCAGCACGCCGCTGCCGCCGCATTCTCAACTGACCACGCCACTTTTTGATTCCAACGGCACGGCTCTCGGCGTCCTGTTGTGCGCCAGAAATTTACCCGATCAATTCAGCGAACTCGACAAGCGCCTGGTCAATGTGATCGCCAAAGTCACCGCCAGCGCCCTCGAGCGGGTTCGGGTGACCGATGACTTGGAGCGCCGGGTCATGGAAAGCCAAACCCTGCTGGCACTCTCGCACCTGCTCGAGAGCACCGACCCGCAATTGGTGCACGTTGCCCTGAAACGCATCATGGAACTTGGCGGCGCAGATGTTGGCATTGTTGGGGTCATGCGCGACGGTGTGCTGCGCATGGAAACCCACACGGGTAAAATCTCGGATGAGTTGATGGCAAGCCTGCAACAAGGCTCGAGCGCCGAAGAGGTTTCGTTTGTCAACCTCAAAGCCCAGCAAGGTTTGGACATTCGGCTCTCAGAGTTGCAACAATTTGGCGGTCTGAACAACGCCGGCTTAAAACGCGCCTTTATTTTCGGACTCGAGACCGAAGGTGCGCCCAGAATCATTGGTTTGTTCCGCCATACTGACATGCCCTGGACGCCCAACGAACGCAACCTGATCGAATCGGGCACAAAGACTTTGGGGGCGTTGCTGAGCCGCCTCGAGCGCGTCGCCACCCTGGAGGCAGCCTACGAGGGCGCACTGCTCGCCGTCGGCAAAGCCCTGGAAGCCCGCGACCTCGAGACTTCAGACCACACCGAACGCGTGGCGCAACTCGCCGAACGCATGGCGAAAGCCTTACACCTGCCCGACAACGAAATCCGTGCGATTCGTTGGGGCGCGTACCTTCACGATGTCGGCAAGTTTTCGATCCCAGACACAATCTTGCACAAGCAAGGCGCACTGACCTTAGAGGAACGCAACTTCATTCAAACCCATCCTTTTGTCGGTTACAACCTGATTCGCACCATTCCATTCCTGCCCGAAAGTAGCCGCAGCATTGTCTTGCACCATCACGAACGCTGGGACGGACGCGGCTATCCGAACGGGCTGAAAACCGAAAGCATTCCGCTCGCCGCGCGAATCTTTGCCGTTTGCGACGTATTTGACGCCCTCAGCCACAAAAGGATTTATAAAGAAGCCATGAGCCTGCAAGACACCATGCTCGAGTTACGCGCCAGCGCCGAAAATGGTCACTTGGAAGCCAGGTTGGTGCAGTTGCTTGAGGATTTGATTGTCTCTGACTTGCAATTGCGCGATTTTGTGATGTCCAACTCGAGGTTGAACACCAACGACTCGAGGTTGAATTAGGGCAGGGTCAAGAAGCGGCGCCCCTACGAGAAATATCAAATTAAGCTCCCATCAAGCTCAAGTCGAGTGACAGGAAATAAATCCCATCACTCGAGATTTTAAATTTACAATCCAGCCTCAAACGCCGTGATGCCGGAGTCCAGAGCCTCGAGTGCAAAATCGAGTTCCTCGCGGGTGGTGGTCAGGGGCGGCGTGACCATGCTGCAATTGAACTTGCCAAAGGTGTAGACGCCACGTTTTTTGAGTTCCGCGTACAGGTTTTTCATCACGCCAGGACCGTCGCCGTGCCAGGCAACCAGCGGTTCGCGGGTGATCTTGTCTTTGACAAACTCGAGCGCCCAGAAAGCCCCAATGCCCCGAGCCTCACCGATGCTCGAGTGCTTACTTTCCAGTTCTTTTAGACCAGCCTCGAGCCAACCGCCCAAGACTTTGGCTTGATCGAAAATGCCTTCCTCCTGGTAAATCTTGATCGTTGCCAAACCGGTCGCCACGCACAGCGGATGACCCGCGTAGGTGTGACCCACGGGCAGCACGTTCGTGTCCCAATGTTGTGCCAGACTTTCGCGCACCAAAACGCCACCGAGCGGAATGTAGGCGCTCGTGACGCCCTTGGCGAAGGTGATGAAGTCGGGTTGAACGTTAAAAGTTTCAGCCGCGAACGCTGTGCCAGTGCGACCAAAACCGGTCATGACCTCATCGAAAATCAAAATAATACCGTGCTGTTCTGTGATGCGGCGCACCCCAGCCAAATAGCCTTCGGGGTAGACAATCACACCGTTAGAACCCACAATCGGCTCGAGAATGATCGCCGCGATTTTCTTCGGGTTTTCAAACACCAGCGTCCGCTCGAGGTGATCCAGGGCGCGTGCGGTTTCCTCGGCGGGATCGCTGGTGTAAAACGGGCTGCGGTACGGGTACGGCGCGAAAAAATGCACAATCCCTGGCGCGGTGGCGGGTTCGCTGCCCCAACGCCGGTCCTCGCCCGTCAGTTGAATACTGGTGCCCGTGCTGCCGTGATAGCTGCGGTAGGTTGCCATGACCTTAAAACGCCCCGTCAACGCCCTCGCCATCCGAATCGCATCGTCGTTGGCTTCCGCGCCCCCCGTCGTGAAGAACGCCCTCGAGCCTTCCTGCCACGGTGAAAGCTTGGACAGCGCCTCGCCCAGTTCGGCGCGTTTGTCATTAAAATACGTGGTTGGGCTGTAACACAGCGTTGCCGCCTGATCCTGAATGGCTTTGACCAACTTCGGATGCGAATGCCCCAGGTTGGTGCTGACCAAACCCGACGCCAGATCAAAGAACTTGTTGCCATCCAGATCAAAAAAATGCCGACCCTCGCCCCGCGCAATCACCGGCGCGGCGAGCGCACCCTGCGCCGACCAACTCGAGAGCACGTACTTCTTGTGTTTGGCGGCGAGTTCATCTTGTTTGCTAACAGCCTGCGTCATAAAAACCCCTCTTCTCGAGCGCGAAAAGTCTGGAAGCTCGAGCTTGAAAGCGCCTTAACACGGCTCGAGCGACGAATTGAGAGCACCATTCTAGCGTGTTTTGCTCGAAAGCAACCGTGGCGATTCTTGCCGTAGACTACACCCATGCAAACCATTCAAAGCCTTGGTCACACCGACGCCCAAAAAGCCATTTCTGCCATTCAAAGCGAACTCGAACGACGTGGGAAAGCTGCTGTGATTGCCGTTGCCGATGTGAACGGCGAACTGATTGCGCTCTTAAAATTGGACGGCGCAGCCCAAGCCTCGATTCTGATTGCCAGCAACAAAGCCTGGACGGCAGCCCGTGAGCGCAAACCCAGCCGTGAGATTGGGCAGGCGGCTCGAGATGCCAGGGACGGTTTTGACCTGGCTTATTTTGGCGACAAACGTTACATCGGTTGGGGCGGCGGCTTGCCCGTAACGGTCAACGGAACCGTGGTTGGCGCGGTGGCGGTCAGCGGTTTGCCCGAACTCGAGGATATTGAGCTGGCAGAGATTGGCGTGAAAGCCATCACGGGTTAATAACGGCTCGAGTTTGCTGCTCGAGAATCATGAACCTCGAGCGTTTGGGTCTGACAAACTTTTGATTATTGCAGGGTGGAAGAAAAATCGGCGCTTTTGGTACCATTGCTCAGCTTGACCGAAACGGAGGTGGTTGAGCTTCCGCTGACCACGGCGGTTGAGCCGTCGGCGCCGGTCATCGTCACCAGGCTGCCGCTGCCCAACGTCCCCGCGCTGTTCCAACCCCAAGAATTGTATTGAAAGCTGCTTTGCCCCGCGCTGCCTGCCAAACTTGTGGTCACGGTAAAAGCCTTGTTAAACCCGCCGCCGCCCGAATACTTGTATTTGAGCTGAAAGGCTGGGAAATCAAACTGACAGGCTGGCACATCAAAAAAACCCACCTGTTCGCAGGTCGCCGTGCCCTGAATCGGTCCAGAACCCAGATAGGACTGATCGAAGACCAGGTTGTAGGTGAATGAAACTTTATAATCGCTCTCGCTGACATACCTGAGCACCAGAAAATCAAGTGAGCCATTGAACTTGGTTTTGACCACCGCCTTGGAGTTGTCTGGGTTGGTGTATGAATTTCCTCCGTAGTCAAAATTGGCATAGACAATGTGCTGCGTGTAACCGACGCCGACGGTTCCGACCGAACTGACCGTGTAACTTCCGGTGCAGGTCAGGTGTCGGGCTGGGTCGGCGCAGTCCACGGTTTCGTTGACGGCTGTAAAAGGATTGAGTTGGGTCGCCGGAGTTGCTCCGACCATCGCTCGAGAGGCAAAATACAAACGCGTGGCTTTCATGGCTGCCGCCGCAACCGAATCTGCCTGAACTTGGGTAAAACCTGAAGGCTCTGGCGTCGAGCCGCCACAAGCAGTCAGGAGAGAACAAACCAGAAAATACGCAAGGATCAAACTGAAACGCGCCATGTTAAAACCCCCAATTCCATCTCAATATAGCAGGAGTTTCAGATGGGTTTAATGTCGTATTGGTAAAGTACCGTGACTCAAATGCCGTTTTGCTCGAGGTATTTGCGCGTGGTTTGGTCTGACGGGATGATATTCAATTGGCAGAAATTGGCGTGAGGGCAATCACGGGTTAAGGATTTGCTCGAGATTTGTTGTCAAAAACCATCATGAACATAAACCCGATGACCAACACAATGATTTGCGTAAAACCACCAAAATAAAGTCCAATCGGAATCGTGGCAAATGCCATCAGTGCCGCCAGGAACCTCGAGTGGTTCGGGGCAATGCCAACAATCTGACGAAACCAAGTTTGACCCAGCAGGTACAAGCCAATACCAAGACCCAAACTCCAGGCGGCGGCTTGCGAGTTGCTGTGCAGTTGCTCGATTACTTTTTTGATGCCAGCCGCCGAGATCACGATGCCCAGAATCAAGACCAGATGCGCGTAACCATAACCGAGCAAGGCAATTCGTGCTCGAGTTAACGCGTCGGCTCGAGACAGCGCCCGCTCGCCCCTGGCATCGTCTTGGTTAAAATAGACCCACCACAGACAGGCGCTCAAGGTCAGCCCCAGCAGGCACGCCAGAATCAAAGGCAGACCGATGGGTTCTTGTTTGGCACCGACCCCAATACCCACCACCGATTCGCCGAGCGCAATCAAAATCACCAAACCGTGACGTTCGGCAAAATGACTGGCTTGCAAGGTGAAACCGCGCTCTCGACGAAAAAAGCTCGAAGAGATCAAAATCAAAAACGCCAACAGCCACAGCAAAATTCTGAATGGATTCTCGAGCAGCGAGGCGGCAAGCAAACACGCGCAGGCGCTCAAATTGAACGGCGCGATGTCCCAAATGGCTTGGGCTGAAGAATTGTTCGCCTGGGTGAACAAGCCCAAATGAATTAAAATGACCAACAGGTATGCCAGAGCGAACGCCAAGCCAGCCGTTTGAAAGGCGAGCGGTATTGCCAGCGCGATGATGAGAAAACCCGCCATCGCCAATAAAATGAGCACTCGAGGTTTGAAGAGTTGCATGTTGGTGTTGTTGGTCAGCCAAACATAACCCGAATACATCCACCAGATGATCGCCAAGATGAGCGGAATTTCCAACCACTCGAGAATTGTGTGCGCCCCGAGCACCAGTTCGGTCAGTTGCGTGATGGTGAAAACAAAAATCAGATCAAAAAACAACTCGAGCGTGCTGACTTTAACGGGTTCGCTCGAGGTCTCCGAGTGCATGGTTTTATTCTACGTCGGATGCCCAGGAGGACTTAATTGACTTCAGGAAAAGTTCTGACAGTGTGCGGCTGATAGTACACGGCAGCCCCAGGTGTCAGCGCTCCCTCGAGTTGTGCTTTACCGATCTCGATCTCGATGGGGGCGGACACGCTGTCGTCTTCAATTTCGAGCCGGGCGTTCGCGCCGACCAGACGCATGAATTTGAGGGTCCCCTCGCGGTAACCTGGGCGCGGGACGCTCGAGACATGAAACTCGTGCGGACGCACCAGACCGTCCGGCAGGGCGTTGGAGCGTCCCAGAAAGTGATAGACAAACCCCGAGGCTGGATGGTCATACACCGCCTCCGGCGTGCCGAGCTGTTCGATCCTGCCCGCGTTGAAAACCGCCACGCGATCCGCAAT
Organism: uncultured Deinococcales bacterium; assembly: GCA_964247135.1. GTDB lineage: Bacteria > Deinococcota > Deinococci > Deinococcales > JAAFIG01 > JANXTZ01. The sequence continues at coordinate 20,141 of CAXTTL010000037.1, forward strand.
CTCGAGCGCCTCGTCCTGATCGTGGGTGACAAACACGCTGGTCAAATGAATCTCGTCGTGCAGGCGGCGCAACCAGTCGCGCAACTCTTCGCGCACCTTGGCATCGAGCGCCCCAAAAGGTTCATCGAGCAGGAGCACGTTCGGTTCGACCGCCAGCGCTCGAGCCAGCGCGATGCGTTGACGTTGCCCGCCCGAAAGTTGCCAGGGGTGACGGCGTTCGGCAAAATCGAGTTGCACCAGTTTTAGAAGTTCGCGCACGCGTTTCTCGATCTCGAGCCTGCTCGGACGCGTTTCCCTGGGGCGCACCCGCAAGCCGAAAGCGACGTTTTCAAACACGGTCATGTGCTTGAACAGCGCGTAATGTTGAAACACAAAACCCACGCCGCGCTCGCCCGGGGCGCGTTCGGTGGCGTCGATACCGTCAAACAGAATGCGTCCCGAATCTGGCGCTTCAAGACCCGCTATCGCCCGCAGCAGCGTGGTCTTTCCCGAACCGCTCGGTCCGAGCAGCGCCACCAGTTCGCCGCTCTCGACGTTCAGGTTAACGTTCTCGAGCGCGGCGGTTTTGCTCGCGCCAAAGTGCTTGGAGACATTCTCGACTGTTATGTTCATGCTCGTAACCTCGTGGGAATATTCATGCTTGGGATTTTGTAGGGTGCGCTCCGCGCACCGTTGCATCAATGATGGTGCGCAAGGCGCACCCTACGCAACTGCTTTTATAGTGTGACAATCCACTCGTAACCTCAAAAGAATTTCATACTTGGGATTTCGCCTCGAGCTTGCCGCGCCACTCGAGCAGGGCTTTGACGACCAGCGTCACCAGTGCCAGCGCCGCCAGCAAACTGGCAATGGCAAAGGCGGAAACCGTGTTGTACTCGTTGTAAAGCATCTCGATTTGTAACGGCACGGTGGCGGTCAAACCACGAATCTTGCCGCTGACCACGCTGACCGCACCAAATTCGCCCATCGCTCGGGCGTTGCACATGATGATGCCGTACAGCAAACCCCATTTGACATTTGGTAGGGTTACAAACCTGAAAACCTGCCACCCCCGAGCGCCCAAGGTCACGGCAGCCTCCTCCTCCTCGCGCCCCTGGGATTGCATGACCGGAATCAACTCTCGGGCGACAAACGAGAAGGTCACAAACGTGGTGGCGAGCGCGATGCCTGGGGTGGCGAAAATGATTTTGATGTTTTGCGCCTCGAGCCACGGTCCCAGCACGCCCTGACGCCCGAACAGCAGCACGTAAATCAAGCCCGCAATCACGGGGGAAACAGCCAGCGGTAGGTCAATCAATGAGATCAGCAGGCTGCGCCCTGGAAAACGAAACTTGGCGATCAACCACGCGGCAGCCACCCCAAACAGCGTGTTGAGCGGCACGGCAATGGCAATCACACCCAGCGTTAGTCCAATCGCCTTGAGCGCGTCGGGGTCAGTGACCGAAGCGCCGTAACGCGAAATCCCAGCCCGCAACGCCTCGCAAAACACGGTCACGAGCGGCAGCACCAACAGCACCAGCACAAAAAAGAGCGCCAAACCGATCAGCAGCGCCCGCACCCACAAGGGTTCAGCTCGAGAATGGGCTTTGCGCCTCGAGACTGGTGGTGTGCGGGGCAGGGTAATGGCGGGTCTCATTCGCCCACCACCTTGGACGCCCTGGCTTGGGCGAGGTTGGCGAGCAAGAGCAGGATGAGTGACAGCCCGAGCATCAGCACCGCAATCGCGGCTGCGCCGGCGTAATTGTAAGACTCGAGTTGCGCCACGATCAGCAGGGGAGCAATTTCGGTTTTGAACGGCAAGTTACCGGAAATAAAAATCACGCTGCCGTACTCGCCGACGGTTCGCGCAAACGCCAAGGTGAAGCCCGCCAGAATCGCGGGCAGCAGTTGCGGCAAGACCACCCGCGCAAAGGTTTGCCCCCAAGATGCCCCCAGGCTGAGCGCCGCCTCTTCGACCTCTGAGCCGAGTCCCTCGAGCACCGGTTGAACGCTGCGAACGGCAAATGGCAAGCCGATGAACACCAGCGCCAGCACAATGCCCAGTTGGGTGTACGCCACCCGAATCCCGAGCGGCTCGAGCAGCCCGCCGACCCAGCCCGTCTTGGCAAAAAGTGTGGTCAAGGTGATGCCCGCCACGGCGGTCGGCAGTGCGAAGGGCAAGTCAATGAGCGCATCGATCAGGCGCTTGCCTGGAAACTCGTAACGCACCAGCACCCAGGCGATCAACAAGCCAATCGGAACGTTGAGTAAGGATGCGACCAGCGCCGAACCGAACGAGACGCGCAAGCCGGACAGCACCCGAGGGGACGTGGCGATTGTGAAGAACTCGAGCAGTGAAAGCCCGAAGGCTTTGACCACCAGCGCCGCCAGCGGAACAAGCACAATAAACGAGAGGTAAAAAACCGTGTAACCGAGCGACAAACCAAAGCCCGGCAGAATCTGCCGAGCGCGAGAACGCGAAGGACGTTGAACCGGCAAGGCTCGAGTCACCAGAGGACCGATTTTTTGAAGCTCGAGAATGGATGGTTTGGCATGGAATTCCTTAAAACGTATCTATGAATTCGATTGGAACGAAGACATGACGAAGGTTTGTTGTGCTGGCGATAAGCTCCAAGGAACAGAGGTTTTTGGTTTAAAGCTTATCGCTTGGAGCTTATCGCCTTGCTGCCTGTCACTCTCGAGACACCTTCATCAACACCCTCTAACGCGGTTGATAAATTTGATCGAACACGCCGTTGTCATTAAAGAATTTCTTTTGGGTGTCGCGCCAACTGCCAAAGGTTGAGCGCAGCGTAAAGAGTTTGAGTTTTGGGAACTGTGCCGCGTACTTTTTTGCAACGCTCGAGTTGCGCGGACGGTAGTAATTTTTGGCGATGATCTCTTGCCCTTCCGGCGTGTACAAGAATTGCAGATAGGCTTTGGCGACCTCGGTCGTGCCGTGCTTGGCAGCGTTCTTTTCAACCACGGCGACAGGTGGCTCTGCCAGGATGCTGGTGGGCGGGGCGACAATCTCGAACTGGTTTTTCTGCTCGCGGATTGCCAGAATCGCCTCGTTCTCCCAGGCGAGCAGCACGTCACCGATGCCGCGCTCGACGAAGGTGGTGGTCGAACCTCGAGCGCCAGAGTCGAGCACGGGGACGTTCTGGTAGAGCTTGCCGACGAAGGCTTTTGCGCCAGCCTCAGTGCCGGTTTTTTTCAGGGCGTGACCCCATGCCGCCAGAAAATTCCAGCGTGCGCCACCCGAGGTTTTGGGGTTTGGCGTGATGACCTGCACGCCAGGTTTGACCAGGTCGTCCCAGTCTTTGATGCCTTTGGGATTGCCTTTGCGCACCAAAAACACGATGGTCGAAGTGTACGGACTCGAGTTGTTAGCGAGCAGATACTGCCAGTCTTTGCCGAGCAAACCCTTGTCGGCAATCGCGTCGATGTCCCATGCCAGCGCCAGGGTCACGACATCCGCCTCAAGACCATCGATCACGGCTCAAGCTTGAGCGCCCGAACCGCCGTGCGATTGGTTGATGGTCACGGTCTTGCCCGTTTTGGCGGCGTAAGCCTTGGAAAAGGCAGGGTTGATGGCTTGGTACAACTCTCGGGTTGGGTCATAGGAAACGTTTAAAAGCGTGACGGTATTCGATTGCGTCAGGGCGCTCGAGGTGATGGCGGCGGCAAGTGAGGCGGTCAACAAGGTTGGAAGAAATTTCATGAGACTCCTAAAAACGTTTTGAAGGGGTTTGGAAACGAGGTGATGAATTTTTCAATAGCCTCAACATCGCCGAGGACAAATTTGACCGATAAATAACATCGGACACCCGCTTTCTCGAGCTTGGGAATCAAGTGATTCTTTGCTTGGCGTGTGGTGTGGGTTTTGGTTTTTAAAAGAATTTCAGAACGCCGAACAACAACCCGACATTCGGGTGGGACACATTCGCTGATTTATCTTTTTGGTCATGGTTTCCTCGAGTGAATGTTTGAGGTGATTGCCGAAGCCGGCTTCTCAACTTTACTAATAGTTTATAAAACTTGTAAGTATTTGGGATTACATTGACTCAAGACTTTCAGCACCATCAGCACCGACCGTTAATGTTGCTGGCTCGAGCCTCCTAGAAATTTCAAAAGCAACTGTCTGTCAGCGCTTGAATCTGTCCTCAAAATGGCTTTGAGAATGAAGGCTGTACAATGCAAAAGTGTTCCCAATGAAAGGAATCCTGATGCAAAAAAACTTTGGTTTTATCAGTGCCATGCTGCTTACCGCCTCCATGCTGGCGTGTGCGCCCGCACCCAGTCAACCGCCCGCGCCCGCGCCTGCAAAACCAGTGGCAACCAGCCAACCCGTATCGCCAACGTCACCGAGCGAACCCGCACCGCCATTGATGACCGAACCCACGCCGCCTGCCAACACCAATCCAACACCGGCAATGCCGCCTGCCAGCGCCGAACCTGTCCCTCCAACGCCACCAGTCACCCCAGTGCCTCCAACCACCGACCCCATGACCGCCACCCCACCCACACCACCCGCAAGCACCGAACCCACACCGCCAACCGCCACTGAACCGACCCCGCCAACATCACCAACCTCGAGCATCCCGGTCAACGTTTTGCCCGTTTCTTACACCGCCACGGCTGGCGACAAAACGTACCTCGATGAGACAGGCAAGCAACTGACCGACACGGTTTTGGGCGGCGATCTGTTCAACGCCAAGATCACGGGCATTGCCGCCTACGAATGGGTCGGATGGGCAAACAAAGACGCCAGCCTGGGCTTTGAATTTGGTCAAGAACGCAAATTCTCCAAGGTCAGAATTGGTTTTAACCACAACGAAACCGCCGGAATCTTGCTGCCCAAGAACGTCACCATCAACGATCAGGTTTTCCCACTCAAGGGCAACGAGGTGCCAAACCTCAAACGCGGATTTGTGACTTTTGACGTGAATTTCAGTTCCAGCACCGTCAGCATCAAACTTGAGCGCAACCCCAGCCGTCAATGGATGATGGTGGACGAAGTGCGTTTTGAAGCCAGGTAAACACGGTTCAGTAAGAACAGAAACTTGATGTATAATCTCCTTGAAACGTAATATCTCGAGGAGGTTTTGATGAATACTGCACCAACCCCATCTCAGAAAAAGGCGCAAATGCTCGAGATTGTCAATACCTTTATCCAAATCGCACCCGATAGCACCGCAACCAGAGCCATCATTCCCGAAGCTCGAGGTGAAAACAAAACGATTCAGGTCATTCAGTACGAATTGCTCAGCGCACAACCGTATGCGCTGACCTTAAACGAATTGATCTTTGAGGTGTTTGTGAAGCGCAACAACATCTCGAGCACCGACCTCGAGTTGCACAAAACCACGATCTGGACAGAATTGTTTTCCAAAGATCATCCGTGTATGCGAGCCTCGATGCTGCCCAAAAAATACGGTTGGGGTGTGCATTACAACGCGATTGGCAAAATTGGTTTGTACGCCATCGAATCCAAGATGTACCAGCACCTGGCGGCTTTTGGTGATGGTGTGCAAAAAGTCGAATTTGCCATGCGCAGCAAGCGAGCATGAGCCAAACAGGAGAAAATCATGAGCCAAATTTTTACCGAAGTCATTCAAGCCCTGCTGACCGAAGCTTTTGAAGGCTCGAGCCAAGTTTGGTTTTCAGACCGCGACACGGGTTTGTTCTCGAGCGTCCAAGATTTAACCGCCGAACAGGTTTCCAAAACTGGCATCGCCGCACATGTTGAACACTTGCGTTGGTCGCTTTCCAAGGTCAACGCCATGATGCGTGGCGAACGTCCCGCAATGGACTGGGCGCAAAGTTGGAGACTCAAAACCGTTTCAGAACCCGAGTGGCAAAGTTTGCTCGGGCAATTGCGACTCGAGTATCAAACGCTGCAAACCAACATGCCAGCCAACCCAGATTTGAATGATCGGATGTTTGTCACCAGTGGCGTCGCGCTCGTGGCTCATGCGGCGTATCACTTGGGAGCGATACGGCAAATGATGCTGGTTCAGTAAGCTGGCAAAAATATTTTGCCCGAAGCGCTGGCAACTTGACCACCAAAATAACTGCCACCCACAAAGTACCAATCGAGTTTCTCGAGGGTCGAAATTGCACTTTCAACGGTCAAGCTCGAGAATTGTTCAGAGCTGACGGCTCCCAGATACCAGCGTCCAGAATCTGTGAACGCCTCGTTTTCATAAAAATACTTCAACCAATACTGAGTGCATTGTCGGCAGATCAGCACAGAGACTTGGGCAAAATGCCGATCCAAACCCAGCTCCCGCAACACAGACAAATGACTGTGAGGGACTGTAAAACAATCGCAAACCTCGAGTGAATCTTGGGCATACACTTGCAGCATTGCCATATCAAAACGATCTGCAAGCTCGAGAAATTCATCACCCCAACCGCTGTTGACGCCGACGGTTTGCATCGGACCTGTCGGCAAGAACAGCGTCTCTAAACTGCCGCGCCGAGGGCGTTTCCCAGCCTGGAGTGGCAGCAACAAACCGTCAATTTCGGCAATTGCCTGTTTTGCGTTTTGCCACGATGACCAGGGAAAGTCGTTCTCGGGTCGTGCGATCAGCACTCGAGCTTCTAAAAGCACTGCAATGAGGTTTGAGAGGTTTTCCAAAATCCCTGTTCCCCAGCAAAACCAGTTTTCTTCGCTCGAGTATAGTCGAACATTTCAAACCTTCGCTCGATCCCTAAAACAAAAACCCGAGCCTCAAATCGCAAGGCTCGAGCCAACTGCTATTTGCTTCTTACGCCTTGCCCGCCGAACCCAAAACCTTCATGCGGTGCGAGGCAATTTCTTTCATGAGGTCGCGGCTTGGTCCAAGAATTTTGCGCGGGTCAAATTCTTTGGGGCTGGCGTTCAAAACCTCGCGCACGGCGGTGGTGAATGCCAGGCGCAAATCGGTGTCGATGTTGACCTTGCCGATGCCGTTCTGGGTTGACCTCGAGACATCCTCGTCGTGGATTCCGGCGGCATCACCGATTTCGCCACCGGCGG
>CAXTTL010000038.1:0-26852 GCA_964247135.1 uncultured Deinococcales bacterium
CGGGTGAGCCACCGCCACGTTCATGACGCCCAACATTTCGCCGCCCGCCTGAATTGGGATGGTCGCCCCAGCCCAGTTTTTGGGAATCAAGGCTCGAGAGGCTTCGAGGATGTTGGGGTTGTTGTAGAGGTCTGGGATGCGCTGAGAGGTTTTGGTCTGCATGGCGATGGTCGCCACGCTGTGCCCTGGACGGTCTGAGACTTTTGGCAGTTCGCTAAGCCAGCCCAGCGAACTCGAGACCATCAGTTTGTTGTTTTCGGGGTCGAACAGCACGATGCTGCCCGCGTCGGTCTCGAGGCTGAGCAGCACTTCACCGAGCAGGCTGTCGGTCAGTTGTTGAATGTCATCGGTTTCGCGCAGTCGCCAAGCGATTTTTTGGATCAGTTCCAGTTCGCGCTGGTACTCTTGGGCTTCGGTCACGTCTTGTTTGATCGCAATAAAGTGCAGGGTTTCGTTCTGTTCATTTTTGACCGGCGTCACGGTCATCTCTTCGATGTATTGACTGGCGTCTTTGCGTTGGTTGGTCAGCCGCCCATGCCAAACCTGACCGTTCAGAATCGTGTCCCAGAGTTCCTGGTAGGCACTTTCGGATTGCTGTTTTGATTTTAAAAAATTCAGATGTTGACCCTTTGTTTCCTCCAGGCTGTAACCCGTCAGGGCATTGAACGCCGAGTTCGCCCATTCGATCAGACCAGCCTTGTCGGCAATCACGATGGCATTCGCGGCAGACTCGAGGGCAACCGCTTGAAGCTTTAACTGCGCCTCTGCCAGGTAGCGCTCGGTGGTGTCGTGAACAATCGAGTAGACCATCGGACGACCATCCACGGTGACCGGACCGCTGTAAATTTCGACGTTGCGAATTTCAGAATTCTTAAGCCGATGCCGAGACTGAAAGAATTCGCGTTGCCCTTGAAAAGCATTTTGGACATCCTCGAGCAGGAGTTCAAATGGCAAGGTGTGAATATCAGACAGGTTAAGCTGGGTAAATTCCTCGAGCGAATAACCGTAAAATTCGCAGGCGGCAGGGTTGGCATCGAGAATGTCCATTGTTTGGGGATCAATAAAAAGCATGAGCGCATGGTTAGAGTAAAACATCGAGCGGTAACGCCATTCGCTTTCCCGCAAGGCAACTTGGGTGCTTTGAAGGGTTTTGCGCTCGTTTTGATGGGTTAAGGCTCGGGTGACGGTGGTCGAAAGTTGTGCCAGGTGTTGCGGGGTTTTGAGGATGTAATCTTCCATGCCAGATTTCATGGCGAGCACCGCGATCTCTTCGCTGCCGGTCAAGGTAAACATGATGACCGGACAATCGGGGTACTGCGCTTTAACCCGTTTTAAAACCGCAATGCCGTCGCTAAATCCAAGGTGATAATCGGTGATCACCAGATCAAAACCGCCCCGCAACACGGCAGTCTCGAGCGCAGAGACATTGGAGGCTTCAAACATTGAGATATCTTCAAATGACTGACGCAAACTTCGTTTGATCATGTGCAAATCGTCTGGATTGTCGTCTACGAGCAGAATATTTGGCAAGTTCTCACCGATTAAATTATAAGGTCTTGTTGGCGGTATCAATGTTCAATTGACGTGCGGTAGATGGTTCCATTTGAGCCAAAAATCGCTCGAGGCTTGGGTGATGGCTTCCATGTGCTCGGGCAGGCTCGGTTTTTCCAGATAACCGTTCGCGCCCAGATCGTAGGCGCGTTGCAAATCCTTGGGTTCGGTGCTCGAGCTGAAGATCACGACCGGTACGTGTTTTAATTCTGGATGTTGTCGAATCCAGGCTAAAACCTCGAAACCCGAACGTTTTGGAAGATTTAAATCGAGCAGCACCAGTCGCGGACGGACTTTATCGGGATTCTGAAAATATTCAATGGCAGCCTCTCCGTCGGTCACGACCTCCAAAAGATGGGCAAGCTCGAGTTTAGCGAATGCCCTTTTCAAGAGAAAAAGGTCGTCTGGCGAGTCTTCGACAATCAATATTCTGCTCATGATGTCTCCCTGGGTTGATTCAGCGACAACCAAAAATGGCTGCCCTTCCCCGGGATCGATGTTACACCAATTTGTCCACCCATGCGTTCCACACCACGTTTAACAAAAGCCAGACCGATGCCGCTGCCCGGGTATTCGCTGATGCCGTGCAGACGCTCGAAGGGTTGAAAAATGCGTTCCAGGTTCTGGCTATCGATACCGATGCCATTGTCCTGAATATGAAGTTTGACGGTCTTGGTCTGCGGGTCAGTTTCAGCCCAGATCGTAATTTCTGGTCGAATCCCGACAGATGAGAATTTAAGACTGTTGCCCAGCAAATTAACGATGATTTGGCGCAATACCGTTTCCCTCGCCAGAACCGTAGAAAAATGCCCTTTTAAGTGAATCGTGGCATTTCGCCGTTCCCTTTCGTCTTCAAAATCATGAATCAAATCACCCAGCAGCGGCTCGAGCGCGATTGGGGTCAGTCGGATTTCGGCTTTGCTCAGGCGGCTGTACTGAAGCAAATCGGTGATTAAAATGTCCATGCGTCCCGCCGCACCGACGATACGGTTGACAAAATCTTGTCCCTCTGGTGGCGTGCTGGTTTGGTAATCTTCCAGAAAAGCCCGTCCAAAACCCTGAATGGCATTCAGTGGACTTCGCAGATCGTGCGAGACGCTCGAGGTGAACGATTCGAGTTCGAGGTTGACTTCGTTGAGGCGCTTGGTGCGGTCTTGAACGCGCTGCTCGAGTTCGGCGTTCAGTCGCTCGAGGGCTTCCTGGGCGTTTTTGCGGCTTGTCACATCGCGCATCGTTGACTGAATCTCACGCAACTCTTTTGTTTGCGGATCATAAATTAATTTGGAGAGTGTCTCGATCCAAACATAATTGCCGTTCTGATGCCGAATCCGAATGGTCGCGCTGAAATGGGTTTTGTGTTTTTCAACGGCATCTTGACGAATAGCTGCATAAGAAGCTTGGTCGTCGGGATGGGTGACATTAAGACTCAAGACCGTGGCTATTTCATCAGGACTGTAGCCCAAAACATTGCTTGCCGACGGTGAAACGTAGCGAATTTGTCTGTCAGTGGTCGAAACAATAATGACATCCTGGGCATTTTCGGTAATGGTACGGTATAAACGTTCACTCTCCTCGAGTTTTTTGAGGGCAGTCACCCTTTCGCTGATATCACGCACCGTTGATTGAATCTCTGTTAATACTCCAGTGTCACTGTCTCGAATTAATTTTGAAACAGATTCAACCCAAATATAATGTCCATTTTGATGACGCACTCGAAAACTCGAATTGATATACTCACTGCGATTTTCAAGTGCCTCTTGACGGATGTTAAGATAACCATTCAGGTCGTCGGGATGGATAAAATCCATCCCAAAAACCTTATCGATTTGAGATTTGTCATAACCAAAAACTATTGTTGCCGACGGCGATATAAAATGGATTTTGCTATCGGGGCTGGTGACAATAATGACGTCCTGAGCATTTTCGGTAAGGGTTCTATACAGCCGCTCACTTTCCTCGAGTTTTTCTTGTGCAAGGATACGTTCAGTAATATCACGTGAAGACACTTGCAATTCTTGAACCTCGCCGTGTTCATTGCGGTTTATTTTTAAGATCGATTCGATCCAAATATATTCACCGTCTTTGCGACGCAAACGGCTTTCAGAACGAAACATGTTCAGACCTTTTTCAAGGGCTTCTCGGCGACTTGCCATGTGCTTTTGAAAGTCGTCGGGATGCAGGTAATTTATGATTGGCGTCAGCATCATTTCTTCTGGCTCGTAACCAGAAAACATTTTGACTGACGGTGAGACGTACAAAATTGTTGTATCCAAATTGGTAATAAATGTGACATCGTAAGAATTTTCGGTAATGGCGCGGTACAGCCGCTCGCTTACCTCAAGTTTTTCTTGCGCCACAACTTTTTCACTGATGTCACGTAATGTAATTTGAAGTTCTCTGGCATTTCCAGCTTCATCACGAATGACTTTAACCACAGATTCAGTCCAGACATAGCTGCCATCGTGACGACGGGTTCTGTTCTCTGAACGAAAAACGCTATCACCTTTTTCAATCGATTTACGACGATTGATTTGGTATCGCTCGAGATCATCGGGATGAATGTAACTAAAGGCTTGAGTCTGTTCAAGTTCTTGTGGCTCATAACCAAGTATGTTTTTCGCCGCCGGCGAAACATATTGAATCATAGAATCCAGACCCACAATCAAGATCACATCGTGAGAATTTTCGCTGATCGTGCGGTACAGACGCTCACTGCTACGAATCGCCTCCTGAATTTTGTGGCGCTCGGTAACATCGGCATAAAAAATCAGTATCCCGTCCGGGTTTGGGTAAATCCGATTCTCGAGCCATCGCGCCGAGGTCGATGAAGGGTCATCGATCACCGAACTGATGTTTTGATCCATTGCCCTTTGGCAAGCCCGCCCAAAATCGGTATCGAGCGCGTTTGGAAACTCTTGCCAAATGTTGTGACCAATGATGCTCGAGGCGTCGCGTTCCAAAAGTTTTGCACCGTTGGTATTGATAAACGCAAAACGCCAATTGCGATCAATCACAATCAAACCCTCGGTCATGGATTCGATCATGCTTTTAAAGCGTTCGCTGCCACGGCTGCCGCTGAGGTTGCGGGTCACCACCAAATACGTGACCTGCCCAACTTGCAAACTGATCTTTTCAAAGATCACCTCACCCCAATACCGGTAACCATCCGAACGGGTCAACCAACCCAAATGGGACGCCCGACCCGTTAACTGGGCTTGTCTGAACAAATCTTCGGGATTCCAAGTTTCTTGGCTGACAAAACACTGCGCCACAGGTTTGTTTAAAACCTGATGACTCGTGAATCCATACATTCGAGCCGCATCGGCATCCCAAGAACGCACCAAACCGTCCGCATCCAAACCAAAGATCGCGTACTCGACACTTCCACCGACCAATCTTTGAAATTCGTTCAGATGCTCGAGTTCACGAGATGCCAGTTGATCTTGGGTACGGCGCGAACGAAGCACAAAAAAGTAGATCAAGCCAGAACTGATGAAGCCAAAAACAATGTCCAGAATAATAGCCAAGTTCTCGAGTCCACTTTGACCAAAAAGTACCAACAAAAGCTTATCCGCGAACACAGACCAGAACATCGCAAATAAACCATATGAAAGCGCGATACGCAATTCTGGTCGTAAGGGGTTCAATGGATTTCTAGACATAAAAATGAATTGAAAACACCTTTCATAAAGTGCGGCGCGTCAAAACTGAACTGGCTTTCAAAACAAAGTACTCAAACGTTATTGTCATAATCAGCATAGTGTAGTGAGACTTAAAACTTTATTACCGCTGATTTCACCATCACTTCTGCCAAAACCTAAACGATCAATATCAACCCCAAATGAAAAAATCGTGTCCCAATGGGGATTTTCGGTGTGCTATGACATTCTTGACCACTACCACCCTGCCTCGGTTTCTGAGCAAACATCAAACCCAAAACAACCAGAGGTCACAAAAAGTGTTCTCAAAACAACTTGAGATTATTCTTTAACCATTCCCCAAGCAGATTGTCAAAACGAGGATAATGTTGTGGCACTGAACAGACAATGAACAACGGTCTGGACTCACTCGAGCGAATCCAGACGCGCAGTTAAAATACCTTGATTGGTCAAACTCGAGTTGATTGAAGAACGAGTTTGTTGTTGCTTGGTCGGGCTTATGGATGTGGAGTAACGCTTCCACCACCACTACCACCACCGATTGGATCGGCATGAGCAATTGAAAGGGTTGCGAAAAGAGCGACCAGAACCACAAAAACTTGAGCGAATTTTCTCATGACTATCCTCCTTGGTGCTTAACAAACAGAGAACACATTTTGGCGTTGGATAGTCACTAAGCAATCAACCATCGAAACATTAGCCTGCCAGAAATGAAGCTAGACGTATCGCTGCTTATGGACGTGCGCTGCCGCCACCACTACCAAGACCAGTCGAATATGGATCAGCATGGGCAATCGAAAGGGTTGCGAAAAGAGCGACCAGAACCAAAAAAACTTGAGCGAATTTTTTCATTACCATCCTCCTTGGTGCTTGCCCGTGAAGGATAGATTTGTGATACTGAAAAGCGGATGAGGTGTACACTGAACAACTCGGCGGAGGTGAAAAACGTGCATCGTATTTTGGAACATGTATTGGTGGGCAATGAAGCTGGTGCATGGGCACTGTACCAGCACATTGACCTACCTTCTGCCCTCGAGGATCGTTGGGCTGGTTGGGCATTGATCAATTTAGAGCGGCATCTCGAGGCAAAAGATTTATTGCTTCGATCTGTGCAACGTGGTTGTAAAGAGGCTCGAATAGAGTTGGCTACTGTTGAACGGTTGCTCGGAGATTTCAAGGCGGCACGTTTGACATTGGACGGACTAGAGCACTTCACTTTTCCAGAACCGTTTGATGAAGCCTTGTATTGGCGTGAAATGGGTGTGATTTATTTATCATTAAGTCAGTCAGAATTTGCACTGACAGCATTACATACTGCATGGGATATCGTTCAGCGCGAACCTAATCTTCAATACCTCTATGCGGCAGTGGCACAAAGTCTTGGTGTTTTTTTTCTGTCGCAACGTCAATACCGTCAAGCGGCACATTACTTTTCCGTAGCACTCGAAGGGATTTTGGTGCTAAACCGAGAATTGCGAATCCGTTCGCAGCGAGTAGTGTGTCATATCTACCTTGGCGCATTTTTGGAGGCAAAGAACGATCTTGATTTTCTTGAACAACACATTGCGAATCATCCTACGTTGCGAGGGCAAATGGTCTATTACCAAGGTCTGTTGTTCCGCGCCACCGAAACCTGGGCAGAATCAGAACAACATTTTCTAAACGCCGCCAAACTCGCTCGAGCCGCAGAAGAACCCGAACTTGCGTTTTATGCCGAAATCAACGCCGCCACGGTCATGGTCATGCAGAATAAACTCGAGCAGGCAAGGATTTTGCTGGTTCGAGCCAAAAGCATCGCCCACAGCCCCAGAGATCACGCCACCTGGAGTTGGCGCAAAGGCTATCATTTGCTGCACTCCAAACCCTTGGAAGCCATGCCATTGCTCGAATCTGCGGCGGCAGCCTTTGAAGGCATGGATTTGCCTCGAGAAACCCTGGCGTGTTGGTTAAACCATGCCGAGGCTGCCAGACGTGCTGGGTTGCTCGAGCAGGCGACGCAATCCTTGCAAACGGCGGTGGATGTGACCAGCACCGCCGATGATGCGTTTGCGGCGATAGAGCTGGCGTTGTTGCCCGATTTAAAAGCTTGGTTGAGCCAGCTCGAGCCAGTTTGGCAAAACATTTTGCTGCCCAAAAACCCTGACGCTAGCGTTCAGGTGCTCGAATTGCTGACGCTTGGCAAGTCGGAATTGCGGGTCAACGGCAGGGCAGTCAGTTTGCGCATGGCGCGTACTGTCGAAATTCTGGCGTTTTTACTGAAAAAACCGTATCGAACCAAAGCCGAAATTCTGGTGGGTTTGTTTCCAGACAGCGATCCCGAACAAGCCATCAATTATTTTCACAAAGCCAAGCAACTCTTGACCGAAGCCATCCCCAGCCTAACGATTGCCTTTGATGTAAGGCGCAAAACCTACAGCGTGAAGGCTCAATCAGATTTGCAAACCGATTTTATACACTTTCAGTCTTTGCTCAGTGGACGTCGGGATAATAATGTTCTAGAGGTACTGAATGCCTACACGGGGGCATTTTTGCCCCATGCGAACAGCCAGTGGGCAATTGAGGAGCGCGAAGCTTTGGCTTGGAACGTGGTTAAAATTGGCTTGGAAACACTTCAAAGATGGTACGAGGCGGGCGAGGATCAAAAGTGCTTGTCCTTGGCTGTTCGGCTGCTCGACATTGAACCGTACAATCCAGCCCTTTCCGAGTACCTGGTCACGGTCACGTTGAGGCTCGAGGGTGAGGTGGCGGCAAAACGCGAGTTGCAACGGGCGAACCAAAAATTTTTGCTCGAGGTGGGTGAAGTGCCGCTCGAGTTGCGTCAATTGGGCAAGAGGTTGCTTCATCTGAACTGATGGTTCAAAATTCAGTGCGTGTTCAGTGTCGTTTTTGGTTTCAAATGCGAACCTCCGTTAAAAATCGACTTGAACTTGACTGGCGCAACGCTCAATTGATCCGTTGAGATTGGTGTTCGGTTTGGGGGTTTTGACTGAGCACCGACCAATCGCGGGTTTGGGTTCCGAGCGCCCGCTCGAGGAACGCCTCGACAATTTGTGGGTCAAATTGGGTTCCGCTGTGACATTGCAATTCCTCGAGGGTCGAATGGATGCCCCAGGCTCGAGAGTAAGAACGTTGCGAGAGCAGGGTGTCGTAAACGTCGCAGATGGTCAAAATTCTGGCTTCGATTGGGATTGCCTGCCCTGCCAGGTTGGAGGGGTAGCCAGTGCCGTCAAAGCGTTCGTGGTGGTGCAAAATTGCTTTGAGCGCGTTTTCACGGATGCCTGGGATGGCTTTTGCCAGGGTGAAGCTCCAGTAAGAATGGGTTTTGACGATTTCCCATTCGTTGAAATCGAGTTTTCCTGGTTTGGTCAGGATTTTTTCGGGGATCACCAGTTTACCGATGTCATGAAGGTAGGCGGCTTGAGACAGGGCTTCCAGGGCATCGTCATTTAAGCCGAGCATTGTACCGATGGATTCGACCAGGGTTACCAAACGCCGTGTATGTCCGACGGGTTCAATGCCCCGTTCCTCGAGTTCTAAACCGAAAGCACAAATCGTGTAAATATCGGGCAGCATAAAATTCTCCTATTAAAACGGTGGTTGAGGATGATCGGGTTGGTGTTTGGATGTTGCGCACTCGAGGTTGCGGGTCTTTATTCTCGAGTAAAAATTCAATAGAAACCCTGACTGGTACGTGTACGGTTGTCTGACTGGCACTGATTTTGAAAACGAACTTCGGGTTTTATCGTCCCTTGGGTTGAATAAAATTGAGTTTGGCTTCGATGCGTTCACGCAGTTGATCAAAGGGTATCGGTTTGGGCAACAACAGAACGCTTTCGGGCAAGCCTCCTTTGGCTTTGATGTCTTCGGGGGTCATGCCGCTGACGGTGACAATATCGGTGTTCTCGAGGTCGGGCATACTGCGCAGGGTGCGAATCAGGGCAAAACCGTCCATGCCTGGAATGCTGAGGTCAAGAATCAAGAAATCTGGTTTTAAGTTTCCAATCTCCATTAACGCCCGAAAACCGTCGTTGGCGATGCTGATCTCGAGCGGCAATTTCCAACTGCTGATGACCATTTGATAGAGCTTGACCAAATCGGGGTCGTCCTCGGCAATAAAGACCCTGAAGCTGCGCCCCTGGACTTCGGTGCGGCGTTGGCTCAAGAGGCGGTCCACGGATGCCCGCACCACGCGGCGGTGTCCTCCGACGGTGCGGTAGGCTTGCAGTGCGCCCTGTTCGACCCATTGTTGTACGGTGCGCAACGAAACGCCCAGCAAATCGGCGGCTTCCCTGGTGGTGATGACCGCGTCGCGTTCCAATGATCCGACTGTTTGATCTGCTGAATGATTCATTTCTTATACTTTGAGGGTCTGGCGGAGCTTCTGTCAAGGGCGAGTTGTTTGGTATCTGCCGTCTGGATCAAGAAACTTTAAGTGTACTGACGCCATTGCGGGTCGGCTTTGATCTGAGCCACCAGGTGTTTGATGTCTTGGCTTCGGTCTTTGCGGGCGACCAGGGTCACATCGCCGTCACGCACGATCAAAACGTCCTCCAAACCGAGGGTCACGAGCAGTCCGCTCTGGTTGTTGTTGTAGACCATTGTTCGGGTCGAATCGACATTCAGGTGCTGACCGATGGCGACGTTGTCGGTATGATCCGAGTGCAGTCTCGCCAGGGCATTCCAGTCGCCAAGGTCGTCCCAGTCAAATTCGGACGGAATCACCAGCACATTTTGGGCTGGCTCGAGAATCGCGTAATCGACCGAGGTTTTGCGCACCCAGCCGTAGGCATCGTTCAGCCCTTGGCGGGTATTCATCAGCGCCATGCTCTCGAGAATGTCTGGGGCGTGTTCCGCGAACGCCTCGAGCATCACCGACGCCCGAAACACGAACATGCCGGCGTTCCAGAAATAACCGCCGTCCTCGAGGTAGGTTTGCGCGGTGCCGAGGTTTGGTTTTTCGACAAAACGCTGTGCCTTCCAGACGTCCTGGTACTGCTCGAGCTGGGTTCCGGCTTGAATGTAACCGTAACCGGTGGCGGCGTGGCTGGGTTGAATGCCCAGCGTCACGATGACGTCTTGGTCGTGGGCGGCTTGAATGGCGCTCTGGACTTTGGCTTGGAAGGCGGCGTTGTTGCCGATGCGGTGATCGCTCGGGAAGATGCCGACAATCGCGTCGCTGCCGTGGGTCTGGGCGACCCGCAAGACCGCGAACAGCACGGCGGCGGCGGTGTCCTTGGCGCAGGGTTCGACCAGCAAGTGCTCGAGCGGCATGTTTGGCAGTTGGTCGAGCACCAGGGCGCGGTGGGTTTGTCCGCAAACCACATGGATGTTGTCGGCTTCGCACAGGGCTTCGAGGCGGTCGGCGGTGGCTTGCAGCAGGCTGCGTCCGGTGTTCTCGAGGGTCAGGAATTGCTTTGGTTTGGCGTTTCGTGAGAGGGGCCAGAACCGGTCGCCACTGCCACCTGCCAGAATAACGGGAATGAATTTCATGGTGATCTCCTTTTGACCTTGGTTGATCTGACCTTGGTCGGTCTAAAAAGAGTATAAACACGATTTTTGAATCATTATGTTTAAATTGCACATTTGATATTATTGAACTTAGTATAGTTTTGGCTTGACCCGAAGCAATATCGGTTTTTTGTTGTCACAGACGTAGAAAACCGAGATGGACACGGCATCGTGTATCGACTCGAGCCTTCAGAACAAAGCCGACCCTCGAGCCTTGCACCCTAAAAATTGGCATCATCAAATTCGGGTTTAACGATTTTTTTTGCGCCCAAGCCTGCGCCAAACCAACCAAACCACCAGCGCACCAAAACCGAGCCACAAAATATAACGCAGCGACAGCGAAACGATCTTGGCAATAATGTCTTGAATGCTTGGTGCTGGGGCAGCAGCGCCCTGCAAGACTCGAGCGGCGGGTTTTAAAGTTCCGTCGTCGCGCAGCACGCCCAGGAACCGTTCGACCTCCCGATTGGCAGGCATCGCGCCCTTGGGAAAATCGTGCAAATTCCAGACCATAAAACCCGACTTCTTGGTGCTCATCACCTCGAGTACGGCGGCGTAATACCGCGCCTGATCGTTTTCAGAATGCGGATCGGGCAACTTGTCGAGCTGACTGTGAAAACCGAACTCCTCGAGCAACACGGGCTTGCCAAGCTTTAAAGCCTTCTCGAGCCGAGCCGTCAGCGCCGTGGATGCCCCGTAATGATGCACGGTGGTGAAATCGAGGCTGCGGCTGAGGTCTGGGTCTGGGTCGCTCAAGCCCGCCGTGATCGGCAAACCAGTCTGCATTCTTAACCACTGCGCAAAAAATCCCAGAAACAACCGAATGTGATCCCAGCCAGCCGACTTCGCATCGCGTTCGGCTTCGTTTTTCAGGTCAAGCGCCAACACCGCAGGCTGGCGCAAGATCGGAACCAACCTCGAGATCGCGGCAAATGCCCTGGGCAAATCCTCGAGTCGATACTGGGTGTAGGTGTCCAGCAGCGTCACGATGACCTGAAGGTTGTTTTTTGCCGCCGCCTTCAAAACCTCGGGCAGATGGGTGTAAACCGCGTCGGGCGTCGGAAACGGAATAAAAATGCGGATGGTGTTGAGTTTTAATTCTCGAGCAAGTCGTAAACTCGAGCGCATTTCGCTGGCGTCAAAATTCAACCAGAATTGCCCGAACGGGTGCGAGCGTCCAACGTAATTGACGCCGCGCACCTGCGAGAGCAAAAACGCCAGCCCTGCAATGGGTTTGTGGGTTTCGGGCAACGTTTCGCTTTGCAAGACTCGCCAGTGATGCACCCGCCAGTTGCCGTCGTCGAGTTTGAAGACCACATCCATCGTGCGCCGTTCGATGCGCGGGTCGAGCAGCTTCAAGCCCAGGTCGATGGCTTGGGCTGACCAATACGTATCTGTGAAAGCGACCGTCGCGCCGTCGGGGGCATAGAACCGCAAACGCAAATGATGATCCCAGCCAGCCAGACTGGTTTTCTGAGGATTCATCGAAAGCTTCGCGTCCTCGAGCGCGGGACCTTGAAAGTACGAGCGCAAACCCGTGGTGTCGCCGCTGGCGTGGGCATAGGTCAGCTCGTCAAACGCCAGCAAGTATTCGCTGCTGATCTGGTCGCGCCTGAACGGCTCGAGCGCCCTGGGGCTGGGATCATCTGGCAGCCAAGACAGCACCCCTGGTTCCGCCTGACGCGCCTGAATCAAATTGAGGGCGGAATCGATTCGAGTGGCGCGTTGAACCCGAGCGAAGCCGTCGCCGATGATCGGCAAGCCAACATAAAAACCCAACGCGCCCAAGATTACCAGCCAAAACCAAACCAGGGACTTCAGGGAAAAACGTGAGGGGCTGCGGTTGGACTTGCTCAATTTGCTCCCAACTCGAGCCGCGCACGGAGTCCAGCCGCGCTGACCACCACAAACTTTAGGCTCTTGGGCAGCGGTGGAAACGCATACTCGAGCCTGCCGTTGGTGCTGACCAAACCGACTGTGTAGAGCGAAGCGGTATCGCTGCGAAAATCGAGTTGAATCGGCGTGCCATCGTCGAGCAGGGCACCCTGGGCATCGATCAGCGGTCCGATAAAAATTTCTGGCTGGGGTTGGGGCGCAAAACGCAGGGGCAAACCCTTCAGGCTGATGGCTGGTACGGCATGAATGTCTGTTGTGTTGCGTTGTAGGGTGTCACTACGCGCGTTCAGGCGGTAATTGCCAGGTTCAAGTGCGCCCACCGTCAAATCGGATGTCCCGCGCACGGTGGCTCGAGTTCCAAACAAGGATAAGTTGCTGTTGAAGAGTTGAATCTGAAACTCGGTCGCACTGCCATTCAGCGCCGTGTTGCCCAGCGCGTCCGTGGCGTTGGCAAAATGAATTTTCCAGACGTCTCGAGGGTTCAGGCTGATTTTTGATTGCTCGAGTTTCAGCTCGGCGCTGGCAATCACACCAGGCATGACATCGACCTCGCCGCGTTCGCCGCGAGCCGTCAAGCTGCTGGCGCTGACCCGCAACAGACCAGTTCGGCTGCCCGTGCTGAGCCAAGCCCAAGCCAGCAAGTGCTTGACCGAGAGATTCTGCACCGAACGGCTGTCGTCAGGACGCTCGAGCCGCAACGTCACGGGCGCGAGGCTGACGTTGCCCTGCGCATCGAGCGGATGAATCACGAGTGCGGGCGGTCGCTGCGTGTCCACCCGCGCCGCCCGAGCGCCAACCTCGAGTTGAAGCGGGGTGATCGGTGAGCCAGGCTGGCGGTTTAAAGTACCTTGAAAACGATATTGACCTGCGCTGACCAGATACGGCGTCAAACCCGCGCGGCGGTACGCCAGCACCAACCTCGAGGTTGGCTTGGTCAATCCCTCATTAACGACCAGACCGGCGGGCGTGAACAGGCTGACCCGCCAGGGGACATTCAATTTCAGACCTTTGAGGTCTGTCAATCTGAATTCCAGGGTGTTGGCTTGCTGCGTGATCTCGAGTTTCGGTTGACGGGAAAGCAGCAACTCAGTTTTGGCGCTGGGCTTCAAGAAAAGCCAGCCGACCACCAGCAGCCCCGAAACCAAAGCGGCGAACACCACCGTCCAGCTTGCGAAACGCTTCATGGTTCGCTCTCGAACGCCTGCGCCTGCACCGCAAAACGCAATCCTTTGGTGCGGGTAAGCGCTGTGCTGAAGGTCGGCGGCGGCTTGATCCGATTCGAGTCAAACACGACACTGGCGCTGGTGGCGCGGCGCTGCATCCGCTCGAGTCGGTAGCCGAACGGCAAACCAGATTGAACCAAGCTGGAACGCTTCTGGCGCGGCGGGATGCTCTCCAAGGCAAAATCGGTCTGTAGCCAGGCGATGCCCGCCGCGTCGTAATAACTGACCAGCACCTGCGGAACCTGGCTTTCAACCGTTCCGACGTTCATCAGGCTCAAGTCCAAATCATTGCCGCGCTGCGCGACCCAGACCGCCAACGGTCGGTCGAGGTTGCGCTGAGTCACGACGGCTTTGGCAAAAACCTCAAAATCGCTGACCTGGGCAAAATCCACGGGCGCGTTGGTGGCATCAAAATCGATCCGAAATGCCGAACGTTCGCCGGGCAGGAGCTTGTGCATCATCTCGAGACCCGCGTTGTTGCGTTGCAATTCTTTGCCAGACTTGTCGCGCAGCAGCGCCGTGACGGTCACATCGGCGGGTCGGGCATCGATGTTCCAGAGTTCGCCGATCACGCTGTAAATCCGTTGTGTGAGAAATCTTGGCGGGTCGGTCGAAAACTTTCCGGGCAACTGCACGCGCATCAAACTCGAGACCAGACGGGTTTTTGCCAGCGTCAGTTGCGGACGGTCGAGCACATCGCCCGCCGCCGAGACATCGGTGGTCAGGCGGCGCGGCGCACGGTAATACGAGACGCTCGCCTCCTCGGCAAAACGGTCTCTCGAGCGCACGAGTTGCAGCGGTCGGGTCAGAATTTTCCAACCGTCTTTGGTCAACTCGAGTTCCTGGGTCACCGTTTCATTCAAGCTTTTCAGGCTGGTCTGCCAGCCCAGTTGGGTTCGGACCAGGGCATGTTTCGCGTCCTCGGCAATCACGCTCGGTTCGATGCGGTCGAGTTTGGCATAACCGCTGCGCAAACCACCCTGCACCGAGAGGTCGAGCAGGTAACGGGTGAAGGTCAGTCCCTCGAGCGGTTGAAGTTCGTTGTAAGCCGCCTGAAAGCGTTTGAAATCGACGTTGTCCCAGTACGCCAACACTGCACGCTCTGGGGTCAGTACGGGGTGGGTAACCCGCCACAAGCCTGAGCCTAGCAATATGGCTGCAACGACCAGTCCCCCGACTCGCGCACCGCGCAACCACAATGGTTTGCGGCTAAAATCGAGCACGACCTCGAGCGGTCTGTTCCAGCCCCGCCAGGGTTGCCATGCTCCAGCCGCCTGAGCCTCGAGCGCATCCTCACGCAACAGACGCAGCCACTTGCGCCCAAGTTTGGAAAGTTGATAACGCTTGATTCTCGAGGCTCGAACCGGCACGGCAAGCGAGAAGAACGCCATCAGCATGGCGAGCGGCGGCAAGGTGCCCCACATCAGGCGTTGATAGAGCGGCATGGTCTTGCGCGGCAATCTTTCGGGCAGTGGCGGGATGTCCTCGCGCTCCCAGACGACGATGCCGTTCTCGAGGCGACTCAGACGGTGCCAGCCCGAGAAGAACAACAGCGGATCGTAAAACGCATCGTTGGAAAAAATAAATTTTAAATTGTACTTTTCGGGCACGGTGACAAATTGATGCAGGCTGCCGATGCCCGCCAGACTGGTGTACTTTGCGCCGTCCAATCGTTCGACGGGTGTGGTGGTCAATTCGATCAAACGCCGCGCCGAATGGTAATTGCCGTCCGGCGTGAGTGCCCTGGTATTTGCCGAGAGCCACGCCATCTGATCGCCAAACCCCAGGGTCAAATAGCGGTAGCGCCAGTGCTCGTCTTTCTCGAGAAAATTGACGATGGGTTCGACCGCAATCGGTTCGGGTTGAAATTTGCGGTAGCGCGTCAGGCTGGAAACGGCTATGGCAATCACGATCAGGCTTAAACACAAACCGCCCAGCAGCAACAGGCGAATTCGCCGTCCCAGGTTTGCCTCGAGGTATTCTCGAGCGCGTCCGTAGAGCAAACTTTCAAACGCCATGCCGACAAAAGGGATCATCAGCATGGTCGCCCAGAAGGTGAATCGATCCAGGGTGAGAATATCGAAGCTGCCGCGCAGCAACAATTTGGGAATCGGGGTGGTGCCGCCCGTGCCGAGCACAAACAAGATCAGCAAACTGAGCGCCACGGGAAAGCGCCAAGTGCCCAAACCCTTGTAGATGGCAAAAGGCAAAAATGCAAAAGTTGAAAGCCAGGGGATTACAAAGAACATCAACCCTGCGGCGGTGTTGACCAGAAAATTATCGCGGCTGGCGTGGGGAATGCTGACCTGGGTGATTGGGTCGCTGCGGTTCCAAATCCAGAATGGAAACACCACCAGCAACAGCGCCACGCCGGTCAAGCCACCGAACAAGACCGAGCGGTAGACTCGAGGTAAAATGCGGTAGAAGCGGCGGCACACCTTTGACCTGAAATCTTCACCGGTCGGCTCGAGCGGACGCGGGCAGCGAAAAGCCTCCAAGACGCTGACCAACAAAACTGGAATCGCAAAGAACAACGTGCCGAACAGCGTGGTGACATGGTGCGCGGCGGTCGTGGCGGCGACGAAACAAACCGCCTTGAGCAATTCGGCTTTGCGCCCACCGCGCACGTAACGCACCGCGAACACCAGACCGTTCAGCAAAAACGACAACGATAGGGTTGTGGGCAACTGACCGAAAACGTGTACCGTCTCGACAATCGAACTCGAGATGCCCAAAAAGAGCGCCGCCATGCCGGCGGCTCGGGGCGAGGTCAGCAAGCTCGAGAATCGGTACATGCCGACAGTCAAGTTTAAGAGCGCAAACAGTTGCACCAGGGCGAACGCGGGTTTTAAACCGACCAAAAACGACAGCACCGCAATCAGTTGGTGCGACAGGGGTGGGTAGCTGACCGTCAAAAAACCGGTGTACCAACGCGATTCCCAGGGATCGAACCAACTGCTGGCGTAATGCGCCCCAAAAAAAATGTGAATCAGTGCGTCATAAGTCCGAACAAAACTTTGGGAAAACAGCAGCGCCCCGTGAAAAACGAGCACCAAGCCAAGGGCTGCTGCCAACCACAGCAGCCCTTGGCGATGCTCGAAGGGACCAAATTTTGTTGAGGGTGAGTCTGACATGAACGCGATTTTTAGTTTAAGCGCTTTAACGCCTGATGACAGGTCACCGCAAGCTTTTATTGCACCGGAAAAAGCTTGGAAGTGTCACGGTAATTGGGCAGGTCGCGGAACCAATCTTTGCTCGAGGCGCCCTTGCTCGAGACCCAAGGGTTAAATTGCAGGTAGGCGTCGCGCAGGTCCAGACCCAGACTGACCGATCCGCCTGCTTGGTCGAGAACTTCATTGAGGTAGGTGAATTTGGTGGGTAAGTTCATCGCCCAAGGACGGTCGTTGGCGTCCATGTAATAGCGTGCAATGGCGCTGTTGGAGGTGTCTTGTTGGGTGTTGAAGAAGCCTGGGTCAACTTTGTCGGTGGGTGCCATGCCAGGCAAATGAATCTCGAGGGCGCGACCCCAGTACAAACCATTGGCGATCAAAAATGGATTGAACGGTGCAGCGCCGATGGCACTTACGCTGAGGGGTTGGGTCAATTTCAGGCTGACGGTGACTCGACCTGGGCTGTGTTGCGGTTCGCTGGGGACAACGTTGGCATAGTAGGGGCGGCTGGTCAGGGACGGCGTCAGCAGGTCGTATCCGTCGTCAAACATGATCACCACGGCTTTGGACTGGTTCGCCTCGAGTCCGTTCGCCAGTCGGTCGGTGGTGTAATGAATCGGTGGCGCTCCAGTTTGCACGACACCGTCTTTTTCCCAGGCATAACTGACGCTGGCGACTTGGCTTGGGCTTAACTGGGTCGAGAAGCCAAAACCGCTGTGAAAACCGCCACCCAAAGCCCGCACCACATATTCGGCTTGGATTTCGACGACTTGATTGCTGGCATTGGTGATTTGCTTGATGTTGTAATCAAAAACGTCGTCGTTGAAGTCGTAATCGCCGAGTTTGGGCCACAGGTCTTCAAACACCAGCGTGCCGTAATCGCCGACGGCTGGAAAGCTGCTGACAAAAGCTCGAGTTGGATCGTTCGGGAAAGCGTCAAATGGGTCGGTCACGCCATCCGAATCCGAGTCTTGGGCTTGTGGGTCATCGACCGGTTTGATCGTGCTGGTGTGGGTGGTGGCGGGATCGACGGGATCGCGGGTCACGATGCCGCTGGTTTGCACGGCGCTGAAGGGGGTGACATCGACCAACATGACGGCATCGTTAAAGTCCTGATCGCTGCTGTGGTGGCGCAAAATGTCTTCCATGCCCAAGACCAGGGTTTGATTGACGGGGTCGATCAAGAGTACCGTCTGGGCGCTTTTTGCCACGGTCATGCCTTGGGACTTGTAGGTCTGGTAGTTCAAGACTGGGTCGGAGAAAACGGTTTGTTCATAGCTGCGTTCCTGAACGCCCGTGCTCGAGCCGCGCCAGCCGTTGGCTGCCAGGAACCAGCCGACGCCCGTGCCCGCCGGAAAGGTGTTGCTCCAGGTGTTGTTGCTGGCGTTGTAGTATTTGAGTTGCAATCGGTTGCCGCTCTGCATGGCTCCGCCGCTGTTCTGATACGAAAAGTTTGGGTACGCCATGACCATGCGGCTGCTGATGTCGCTGACCGAGGTTGGTGGGTTTGCGGCATCGTAAATGTAATAGCCCACGCTGTTCAGGTAACCTGCACCCTCGTGGACAAAGGTCAAGAAAATTTCGCCCGCCTGGTTCAAGACCAAATTGGCGCTCGAGTCCTGGGTGATGTAGTGCTGATGAACTGGGTGCGTTGGGACGGGTTGACCCTCGGGCAGGGTGGCATTGATGGTCGAGAGCAATGATGTCGTGACCTTGCTCGAGTTGCTGAGCAGGGTGTTGGGTTTGCCCAGGCTGTTCCAGTTGCCAAAGCCGTTCAGGTATTGGTAGGTGTAATTGATGGTTCTGGTGCTGGTTCTGAGCGGTGTGACGGTGTTTGGGGTCACCACATTTAAAGCCTGGGCGCTTTGGTCATCGAATCTGGCTTTGGCGCTGCCGTTTTTGATCTCGACCTTGATCGGCTCGCTGATGATGCCGATGTAGTTGACTTTGACCACAATGCTGCTGAGGTCGGCAGGCAGCACCAGGCTTGCGCGGTAGAAACCGTTTTTGTCGGTGATGCCTTTTTGAAGCAGGCTGTTTTCTTGAATCGTGCCGTCGGGGTTAAAACTTTGAAACACCGAAATGGGTGCGTTTTCGACGGCGCTGCCCTGAACCGAGGCGCTGATCTCGAGTTGGACGTTTTGGGTGTTCTGGTAGTTGAACACTGGCGTGGGGACTGGGGTGGGGTCGGGGCTGGTGTTGGTGTTGCAGGCAATCAGGCTGAGTGCCAGACTGGTCAGCAAAACGGCGGCGATGGGTTTGGTGTTGTGTTGCATGAATAGGACTCCTTTGGGTGTATGAGATGGCGGGTTATGGTGGCGAAGGCTCGAGAAATGAAAATCTCTAAAAAAAGAATAAACTGATAAATTTGAAACTTGTGTGATTTTTGCACATTGCAAATTGAATCGCGGTGGCATGATGGATTTAGAAATCATGAACTACCTCCTGACCCTCATCACCCTGATCCTGCTCAATCTTGGAATTGAGGCGCTGACGGCACCAGCCAGCAGCCGTCACAGCCAAAAGATTGCCCTCTATGAACCCTTTGAACGCCCCCAACTCGATTGGAATACCTTGCAGGGCAACTGGGTCATCAAAGACGGCTGGCTCGAGGGGCGCGACCCCAACAACATCAGCCTGTCCCCGATCAACGCCCCAATCCAGCCGTATCACCTCGAGACCAAACTCGAAATTCAGCCCAAGGCAAAAATGGGCTTGATCTTCAACGCCCAGTTCCCCGAGCGCCTGGCGGCGGCACAAGCCGTTCAACTCGAGCAACTCGGGCAGGGTTTGATGGTGCGCTGCGGGTTTTATGATCGAAACGGAAACTGGCAGTTGCAAGACGAGGTCAAGCTTCGCTTCACAACCACCCAGTACAAGCTACTCGTCAGCGTTGACGCGTTTGATTACAGTGTTTCACTGAACGGCGCGACGGTCTTAAAACAGCAACCCCTGCGTTACCGTGGTGGTTTGCCAGGCTTGATGGCAACCGCCAAAAGCCGTTTTGACAACCTTCAACTCGAGCCGAGTAACGCGCAAACCAGCGTGGTGGCTGGCGACTCGAGCCTCTGGACGACGGTGGGCGGAGCCTGGCAAATCGAAAGGGCGCTGATTCGCCAGCAATACCCGCAAGGTTACGACCGCAGCCTGATGTTCAACCCGCAACCTTTTGCGCCCAAACGCCTTGTCTTGCGACTTCGTCACACCCAGGGCAGCGGCGCGGGACTGATTTTCAATGCCAGCAACGACTTTAACCTCGGTGATGCCCAGATGGTGCGTTTTGATGAAACCGGCAAACGCCTTTTTTGGGGGTATTTCCCAACCGACGGCGAGTTTGTCGGTCAAGGTGCCGCCAGTGTTTCATCGGTCGGCATGACCCCGCACCAGATTCAAATTGAGCTGGAGCATGATAGCTATAGCGTTTGGCTCGATGACAGACTGCTGGCTCGAGACATCAAACTTCATTCTAGCCAGGGTTATCTCGGCGTGACCACCTCCAAGAGCGCCGCACAGTTCAGTGTTCTGGATGTCAGCACCAGCCAGGGCATCAAGCATTTGATCGGGGCAACACCGTGACCGCCAGCCATTCCAAACCAAGTTTCAACCTCTGGCAACTCAGCTCTTTTCGGGTGCCCGTGCTCGCCTGGTTGACCAGCCGTCTGCTGATCGCTGCCGTCATGTTCGTCAGCCTGCAACTCAACCCAAAACGCCATTGGCTCGAGGTTTTCACGCAGTGGGACAGCAATTTTTACCTCGAGATCGCCCGTCAGGGTTACACCTGGACGCTCGGCGAGGCTTCGAGCGTGGCTTTTTTTCCGTTGTATCCGGTGCTGATGGCAGTGCTGCATTTGCTGATTCCAGATTTGCTGGTCTGCGGTATGGTGCTCAGTTTGGGGTTTTTTCTGGCGGCATTGATCGTGCTTCACAAACTCTGCACCCACGAATTTGGCGCGGTGGCTGCGGATCGCACCATCTGGCTGCTGGCATTTTTTCCGAGCGCCCTGTTCTTTGGCGCGATCTACACCGAAAGCCTGTTCTTGTTCTTGACCGTCAGCGCCTTTTACTTTGCCCGGACAAGACAATGGGCTTGGGCGGGTTTGGTGGGTCTGCTCGCCTCGAGCACCCGCATCAACGGCGCGACCCTGCTGGTGCCACTCATGATTCAATTTTTGGTCGATGTCTTTTCCAAGAAAACCCGAGCCGTTAACGCGCTCTGGTTGTTGCTCGTGCCGCTCGGTCTAGTCTCGCACATACTGTTTCTCGAGCGTCATTTTTCTGATCCAATCGCCTTCTGGACGGTTCAAAGCACCTTCGGACGCATGGGTTGGAATCCCTTTGAAGCCATCTCTCGAGACCTGGCACCTATTGTCGCCGGTCACTGGCAGAGCGCCTGGAATGTCCCCGTGGATTTGAGTGCCTTGGGGCTGGCTGTTGTAACAGGTTTGATGGCGCTGCGCTTTCTGGGCGTCGCTTACGGCGTCTGGGCTTTGCTCGGCGTCTTGATTCCGGTTTTGAGTGGCACGGGCAGTTTGTTGCGTTATGCCAGCGTTTTGTTTCCAATCTTTATGGTGCTTGCCCTCAAATTAAACGCCTGGTTTTATCATTTGTTTAAAATTCTATTTGGTTTCGCATTGATTGCGGTTGCTTTTTTATTTGCCTCGGGAATATTTATCGGTTAATTCAACAATCAAACTTTAAAATCTTGATATACGAGGAAAAATACATTGTCTTATCAACTCAAATTGACAACAATACCGATTATTTTATCAGCCATTGCTTTGATAGGGCTTTTTTCTGCCGTATTGCTTGCGTTTTCTCAACCTTCAAATGATGCTGCGCTCGAGAAAACCGATCAATTTTTGCGACAATCAATGCTGATCAATCATTTGGTTGGCGAACAATCCCAACCCAAACTCGAGGCGGCGCTGGCAGAATTGCAATCGATTGCCAAGACCCTGTCCGATCTCAAAATGGAATCTCCAGACCTCGAGGCGGCGCTCGGTCAAGCCCAGCAATTGACGGTTGCGGCGTTGTTGAATGGCTCAGGTCGAGCAAGGTTACAGGCAGTCTCCCAAGAAGCGTTGGTTGCATCTCATGCCCTTTCAGTGGCGAGCGCCAGAGACCTGAATCGCCTTAAAATTGAGGTTTTGATCATTGTGGCAATCTCGATTGGTTTGATGGTGTTTTTTTGGGCGTCGCTCGGACAAAACCAGGGCAGGCAACAAGCGCTCTCGCCAGCGCTCGAGCTTGAAACGGACATCACCCAAGTTGACGCCACCCGCGTCGAACTCGAGAGGGTTGCCGTGGCGCTGCGCGAAAGCAAAGCCCGCAACCTGGCGATCACCCGTGCGGCGCTCGACGCGATCATCACGGTCGATCAGTTCAATTTGATCACCGAATTTAACCCTGCGGCGGAGCAAATCTTTGACATTCCCTCCGATCTGGTGCTGGGTCGCAAGCTCAGCGAAGTGATCTTTCCAGAACAACTGCGTGCGACCTACGAGCACCGAATTGCGGGGCTGATCCGAGACTCCAAAACGCTGGTCTCGGGTGAGCGGCTCGAGATGACGGCGGCACAGGTCGGCGGCAAGGAGTTTCCGGTCGAATTTTCAATCGTTCAACTCGGCGATGACCCGCCAACCTTTGCCAGTTTTATTCGTGACATCACCGAGCGCAAAGCCGCCGAGGAAGGCTTAAAAGAGCGCACCAGCCAACTGGACTCGGTGTTTAACGTCTCGCCGGACGGTTTTTTGATTTTTGATGCCAAAGGCAAAGCCATCGATGTCAACCCCGCCTTTCTCGCCATGACCGGACTCGAGCGCAACCTGGTGATTGGCAACAACGAGTACATGATCAGCGACGAGCATGAGATCAATTCGGTGCTCGAGCACCTCAGCGATCCGAACCTGCCGTTTTTGAGCAGCCTGGATGCCAGCGAATCGCAGACCGACACCCTGACCTTGATCCGCCCGAATTTGCGGGTGCTGAAACGAACCTTGCGGGTCATGCGCAACCAAGAAGAATCGCCCATCGGGCGGGTGATGTACCTGCGCGATGTCACGCACGAAACCGAGGTCAGCCGCATGAAATCCGAATTCCTGGCGACCGCCGCCCACGAATTGCGCACGCCGATGGCGAGCATTTACGGTTTTGCCGAATTGCTGATGATGCAAGACTTCGACGAATCGACCCGCAAAGACCTGATCCAAACCATTCACCGTCAGGCGAACCGTTTGGTCAATTTGCTGAACGAGCTGCTCGACCTGGCACGAATTGAAGCTCGGACGGGCAAAGATTTCAAGATCATGGCGCAACCCATCGCCCCACTGATCGAAGCGACCGCTACAGCCTTCAGTCCGGCGGACCAGCGCCACCGGCTCGAGATTGTGCTGCCGCCAGAGTTGCCGAGCATGGCGGTTGACGGGGCAAAATTTCAACAGGCGCTGGGCAATGTGATTTCCAACGCCTTCAAGTACTCGCCGGGCGGCGGCGCGATCAAACTCAGCATTCTCGAGCCGCAGGCATCAAACGATGCTCCGAGTCCGTTCCAATTGGGTATTTCTGTGCGCGATCACGGTTTGGGATTGACACCTGAGCAGCTATCACGCGTTTTCGAGCGCTTTTACCGAGCCGATGATTCTGGAAACATTCCAGGCACGGGTTTGGGACTCAATTTGGTCAAGGAAATCATTGAACGCCACGGCGGGCAGGTCGAAATTCAGAGCCAATTCGGTGAGGGCAGCGAAGTGATTCTGTGGTTTCCCAGGCTTGCGGTGAAGGCTTAACCCAGCCAGACTCGAGGAAGAAGATGCAGAATTCCATTTTGATTGTTGATGACAATGCCGACCTTCGCAAGTTGGTGCGCATGACCTTGCTGCGTTCGCCATTTCAATTGCTCGAAGCCGCCAGCGGCGATGAAGCCCTGAGCATGATTCGTGAAATAAAACCACAGATTGTGGTCTTGGATGTCATGATGCCCGGTCAACACGACGGTTACGACGTGTGCCGCATCGTCAAAAGTGACCCTGAGCTTGCCAGCATCAAAATCGTGTTGCTGACCGCCAGGGGGCAAGAGGCGGACCTCGAGATGGGACGTCAGGTTGGGGCGGACGAGTATCTGGTCAAGCCGTTCAGCCCCGCAGAGTTGCTGCGTAAAATCAACTTGTTTGAAATTGCATGAGCAGGGCAACCGCAAAGCAATTCAATGCACTAAGGAATTGGGAATCAATAAATTCCCGATTTGGTGGGAAGGGTGAACACAAGGTTCACCCCTACACCACATTGTTTCTCGTAGGGGCGCTGCTTGCTGCGCCCGCCAAAATACGAGTGCTTTTGTAAAAAACAGGGAATATTCGGACTTTGAGGTTATTTTGGAAGATGAGCCTGAACAAAAACCCAAATCATTGGTTAAAGTTAAATTAAAGCGTTCGGCTCGAGCTTGGCAATGAATTTCTGTTGTTTGAGGTTGAAGCTCGAGTCTTCCAAAAGTGTATAAATTGATACATGTGATAAAAAAACATCTTTTATCAAAAACGTGTTTTATATTAAATACATGACCGCTCGAGCAAGCCTCAAAACGCACCCGATCCGCAGCATCAGCACGCTCTTTATCGCCATGCTGCTGGTCAACGGACTCAATTACGCCAACAACCTGATCCTCGGACGGATGCTCGAGCCAGGCGCTTACGGAACGTATGCAACCTTCACCGCCGTGTTTCTGGTCATCAGCCTGTTGCCCAGCGCCATGCAACAACTCGCGGCTCGAGACAGCCAAATTGGTCATGCCGATGCCAGTTACCGCCTTGCGCTGAAGCTTGGTTTGATTGCCGCCGTGTTGCTCGGTATTCTCGGTCAACTCAGCGCCAGCACCTTTCAACTGCCAAGCCCCTGGCTGCTGGCGCTGGCAGCCCTGATGCCCGGCTATGCCCTGTTGGGGGCGCTGCGCGGTCAACATCAAGCCAAGGGCAGCACCTTGCTCAGCCTCAACCTGATTCTCGAGCACGGCAGCAAAATCCTCATCACGCTTTGCTTGTGGTGGCTGATCCCAGGTCTCAGCGCCGCCGTGTTCGGTTTGCTCGGGTCGCTCTTGGTCGCGCTGGTCTTCGCCTGGTGGCAACTCGGCAAACCCCAGTTTCAAACCATTGTTCAAACCAACAAAACCCATTCCCTCGAGTTGCAACGTTTTGCCCTGGCTGCCATGCTCGGGATGTTGGCGCAGGCGCTGATCAACAACAGCGATATTCTTTTGGTGCGGGCGCTACTGCCCCCTAACATTGGAGGACAGTACGCCGCCATCGCCATGATCGGACGGGTGATCTTTTTTGCCTCGTGGGCGGTCACGGCGACCCTGTTCCCAATGGTTGCCAAACGCCACCAAGCCGGTCAAGAACACGCGTCCTTGCTGAAATTTGGGGTGATTGCCGTCGCCGCCCTGAGCCTTGGCATGGTGCTGGTTTGCAGCCTTTACGGTCCAGTGGTGGTTCAGTTGCTGTTCGGCAACGCCTATCTGGGTGGCGCGTCCTGGTTGCCGTGGTACGCGCTGGCGAGCGGTTTGTATGCCACGGGCAATGTCATGGTCAGCCATGCCCTGGCGAGCGGAAACAAGTCGATCACTTGGCTGGTTTTTGCCGCCGCAATTTTGCAGATCGTTTTGATTTTGCTGCTGCACCGTTCGGCACTCGAAGTGATTTACGCGCAAGTCATCGCCATGAGCGTTTTACTGTCCGCCCTCGGTTTCGCCGCCTTCAAATTCCCGTTCAGATTCTCAGTCAAAAAGTAGTTTTAACAAAGGAGTTCAACATGTCCTACCTGGATTTTCAAGAATGGAACACCCACCCAAGCCAAAAACCCGTCCTCTCCATCGTCATCCCCGCCTACAACGAAGCCCAGCGCATCCTGCCGACCCTCGCCGCCATGGCGGTCTCGGTCTCGAGCCTGACGCTGAACTGGGAATTGATTGTCTCCGATGATGGCAGCCGCGATGAAACCGTCGCCCTCGCCGAGAGCCTGGGCTGGCAAAACCTGCGGGTGTTGCGTCACGCCAACACCGGCAAGGGCGGTGCGGTCAAACGTGGCGTGCTGGCAGCCAGGGGCGACATGATCCTGTTCGCCGACGCCGACAACAGCACCCCCATCGAGGAGGTTGCACGTTTGATGGACGAACTCGGGCGCGGTCATGCCATCGCCATCGGCTCGAGGGCTGCCGAGGGCGCGGTCGAGGAGAACAAAAGCCGGCTGCGTCACCTCGTCTCGAGCGTTCTGCGCACCGTTGTGCGCGTCGTCAGCGGCGTGCAGGTCAAGGACACGCAATGCGGTTTTAAGCTCTTCAGCCGTCAAGCCGCGCTCGAGCTGTTCTCCAAACAACAGGTGTCGGGGTTCTCGTTCGACCTCGAGTTGCTGTATTTGGCTCGCAAATTCAATTTAAAAGTTGCCGAAGTCCCCGTGCGCTGGTACGACGCGCCAGGTTCCAAGGTCAATCCCGTGTCTGACAGCATCAAGTTCCTGCGCGATCTGGTACGGATTCGGCGCGATGACCTGCTGGGGGTTTACAACCGTCCACCTTACGGTCACGTCACCATGAACTGATTTTGATGCCAGCAGATTTGGGCAAACTCGAGCTGTAAACACGAACAAAATTTAATTCGGGATTTCAGACAATAATTCCAAGTTTTCAAACATCGATGCAAGATTTGATGTGGATTTCAAATACAAAACTGTATACTGACAAACAAAAGAGAAATCAGATCGTTACCAGTTGCAACTGGTGTTCGCTGCGAACCTAAAATGGTTATGATACGGAATTAACGAGAACACTCCGTTATTCCGCTTCGCTCCACAACTCCGTT
>CAXTTL010000039.1:0-26811 GCA_964247135.1 uncultured Deinococcales bacterium
TCATGTTCTGGCGTTGCAAGCCGGTCCCACGGTCATCCGTTACCTGCCGCCGTTGGTCATCGAACGCGCCGACATTGACCGCGTGGTTGCCAAAACCGCCGAGGTGCTCGAGAAAATCGACGGCAAAAACGCGAAATAAAATCTGAATCACACCATTTTGGGGCGCATGTCGATGCGTCCCATTGCTTTTGATGTGGCATCTGAACATGAACCCAAAATTTCCTTTGCTAGACTTCCAAGAATGAAACCGGCTCATTTCATCCTCGGCATTTTAAGCATTGCGGCTCTTGCCACCACACTCAGTTCCCGTGCGTTGGCACGACCTATTTACAACGCGATCATGGAACACCAGTACGGCATTCGAGAAGACAAAAATGCCCGAGCCAGCACCTGCCTGTACTGTCACACCGACCTCGAGGGCAGCGATTGGAATCCTTTCGGGCTGCAATTGCGAAATACCTTTAAAAACGAGGGTGAAAAACGCCTTCCCGAATCGTTGTACCTGGTCTTAAAACGGGGCAAAGACTCGGACCAGGACGGTTACAAAGACGTGCTCGAGGTGTTTGCCAGAACTTTGCCAGGTGATCCT
Organism: uncultured Deinococcales bacterium; assembly: GCA_964247135.1. GTDB lineage: Bacteria > Deinococcota > Deinococci > Deinococcales > JAAFIG01 > JANXTZ01. The sequence continues at coordinate 590 of CAXTTL010000039.1, forward strand.
GAATCCAAACCTACAGTACCCGCAGCCGAACTCGAGGCACAACTCGAGGCTGAGGGTGGCGTGGACTTGTTCAAACCCGTCATTGCGCGTCAGTAATCCAGCGTTCAAAAATCATCCCTCGAGCTGAATGCTCGAGGGATGATTTCATTGGTGCATTAAGGCAAAACTCGAGAATATTTTTGGAATTCTGCTCGTCTGCATCTTCCGCGATTCAATGGTTTGAAATGTGAGCCTGAAATGTTGCTATCAAAAAAGAAGTTTGATCGGTCTCGTGTGATCAATTGTTGTGGGCGCACAATCGATTTAATGCGTGTGGCTGTAAGCATTTGGTGATTCTAAAAATGTCATTCTTGTCACCAACAGTGCTAGAAGCAAACAATGTGGTTTAAAACAGTTTGCAATCTCGAGCGGGTCAAAAACCATTGAGCTATCGAATTGAAATTTGGCTTGCATCACCTCAGTGTGTTCTCAATAAGTTTATTAAAGCGATATCAATCAGGGTTATTTCAACAACACGACCTCTCAAAAACCGACGTTACGGAAGAAAGGCTGGTTTCATGAAAAGTACGATCCAATTTGAAAACAATTTCAAAAACATTGGCAAGGTTTGTTTGTTCAGTCTGACACTGCTGGGATTCAACGCTTGCAATTCGAGTCCTGCGTCAAATCAAAGCTCGAGCAACCCCACCCAGACACGAACGATGGCAATTCAGTACGCTGTGCCGGAAGCCGATGGTCAGGGGCGAAGCGTCTGGTTAGGTGGACGCTCTGTGTGGTTGGGTGGACGTTCTGCTTGGGCTGGGGGACGATCTGTCTGGCTAGGTGCAGATACCAGTATTACTCTCGCTGAAAACTACGACGCCTGGAAACAAATACACCTTGATACAGCACAGGGTCTTGCGAAAAAATTGGGTGCAGGGGTCAAGGTTGCCGTGATAGATACTGGCGTGGATTACACGCATCCTGCTTTTCAAGGTCGTATGGCAAATCCTTCCGAATGGCGCGATTTTGTTGACAATGACAACGATCCACAAGAAGTCGGTGTTGGTGGTGTGGATGCTGGTTTTGGTCATGGAACTGGTGTGGCTGGGGTGATCGCACAAATTGCCCCCAAAGCAATCATCTTACCGATTCGGGTGCTTGGACCAAATGGTTCTGGCGATGCCACTGTGGTTGCCAAAGCCATCAAGTACGCGGTCAGCGTTGGCGCTCAGATTATCAACTTGTCACTTGGAACAGCGGGCTTTGATTGTGATCTTCAGACTGTGTTATCCCAGGATGTACCCGAAGGGGTTTTTGTGGTGATGTCGGCGGGTAACAATGGCACGACAAATATTCCTTACCCAGCGGCAACAAGTAGGTACAGTCCAAATCTGTACTATAGTGCCGATCCAGCTTTGAAAGCACAAGTTCTGGCTTGCGGTGTGACCTCGAGCAGGAGTGATGCGTTAACCAATCGAACCGTTGGCGTTGGCAGTGTGAGCACCATCAATTTGGATCATAAATCAAGCTTTAGCACTTACGGAAAATATTTGGAAATGCTTGCCCCAGGTGAAGGAATCTACACGGCTGTTCCTGGTGGTTTGTTGGGTTCTTGGAGTGGAACAAGTTTTGCTGCCCCAATGGTTTCTGGAGCACTTGCCTTGGCTGCCGCCGAAACCCTGAAATCAACGGTCAGTATGCCAATGTTGGCGCGTTACGTTTCAATCAGTGCGGACAATATTGATGTTGCCAATCCTGAGTATGCTGGACTGGATTACTTGGGACTCGGACGATTAAACATCTATGCTTTCATCAAGAAAACAATCGTTCCTCAATAAATAAACTGAAAATCTCGAGTCTTGATTGATGCAGATCAGGACTCGGGTGGTTTCTTGAGTTTGAAGACTCATACGGAATTAACGAGAACACTCCGTTATTCCGCTTCGCTCTACAACTCCGTTAACCTCGTTGATTCCGTACTTTTGCCACTCCCGTTGGTCGGGGGAAGAGTCGATAAAGCATGACTGTTCCCCGCAATTTGGTATCAGATTGCTCACAACGGAATTGAACAGGTGTGATAGCACTCAAGCAGTAGGCTCCAAACAGCAGAACCAACCTTCGGGTTTTGCCAAACACTGAATCGAATGGTGATTAAAATGTCGATGAACGCTGCGAATTTCAATACCAATCATTCTCGAGTACCACGCGTGCTCGAGGTTGATGATTTGATTGATAATGCGCAAGCGGCACTTGAAAAAGAACCTGCTCAAGCGCTCGATTTCGCTCTGATGGCTGAACAATTGGCAAGCGATGGTCAGTATTTTGATGGTTTGGCAAAAGCACTGTTTATCGCTGGCAATGCACAACATAAACTCGCACATTTCAAACCAGCAATAACCTTGCTGGTTGCAGCCGAGTTACACTATCGCAATCTCAGTGACAAATCTGGTGAGCTTGATACACTGCTCGAACTGAATCGTGTTTATCGAGCCATTGGCGATATTGCATTGGCTGGTGATTGCCTGAATCAAGCACTTGGTTTAAGTCATGATCTTAAAAGAGATGATGCTCGAGCTGATGTCTTTAATGGTCTTGCAGCCATATCACATACCTTGGGTGATGCCAAACAAGCACTGCAATGCTTACTCCAATCACTTGAGATTCGTCGTGTGATTGGAGATCGAAAAGGCGAGATTGACTGTCTAAACAATCTAGGTGTTCTGCAAAGACACGCTGGAGAATATGCAAGTGCAGTTGAAACGCTTTTTGAATGCCATAAACTGATACGAGAACAAGCTCGAGAACCTGTTTTGGAAACGGCTTGCCTCATGAATATTGGTACGGTTTATCAGGATCAGGGGCAATATGATGCCGCTTTGGTTCAATTCCAAAGCGTTCTTCAGATTGCACAAACCGCAAACCTGCCACAACTCGAATCAATCGCTTTAACAAACCTTGCCGAGACGCATTTACTCATGGGTTCTTTCAGCGAAGCCTTATTGCTTTATGATGAAGTGTTTGTCACTGCACAAATGTCAGGATATTCGGTAACCGAGATCGACGCCCTTGAAGGGATCGCTCGGGTTCATATCAATCTTGGACAACCCAGAAAAGCCCTGTCTGCCATTGCTCGAGCGCTTGAGATCAGCCGCAATTCTGGTGACCGTCACCGTGAAATTTTGCTGCTCTTAGACCTCGCCAAAACTCAAAATTCTTTGGGGGACATCCATCAAGCCATCGACGCGGCTCGAGAAGCCATCGGACTTGCGACCAATGCCAGCGCCAAAAAGCTTCATCACGACGCTCAAGTTCAACTCTCCAGCCTGCTCGAGTCGGCTGGCGATGTGGCTGGCGCGTTCAAACATTACAAAATCGCGCATCAACTCGAGCGCGAGTTGTTCAACGAAGAATCCGACCGGCGTTTGCAAGGTTTGAGTGCCAGGTTCGACCTCGAGCGAGCCAGGGCGGAAGCCGAAATTTACCGCGAGCGAACCTTAGAGATTGAACAGGTCAACAAGACCCTCGAGCACAAGGTTAAAGAGCGCACACTCGACCTTGAACAGGCTCAGATTGAAACCGTCACACGGCTGGCGCTGGCTGCCGAATACCGAGACGACAACACCGGTCAGCACACCTACCGCGTGGGTCATTACGCCGCCCTGCTGGCACAAGCCATTGGGATGCCAGAACTCGAGGTTCAGGCGCTGAGGATCGCGGCGCGACTTCACGACGTGGGTAAGATTGGTATTTCTGACCTAATCCTTTTAAAACCAGGCAAACTGACCCCGAATGAGTACGAACTGATCAAAGACCACACCACCATCGGCGCTCAGATTTTGTCCGGCGGGAAGTCATCGATTTTAAAACTGGCAGAAGAAATCGCCATGACCCACCACGAACGCTGGGATGGCAACGGCTACCCGAACCAACTTGCGGGCGATCAGATTCCATTGGTGGGTCGAATTGTGGCGGTCGCCGATGTTTACGATGCGCTGACCACCGAACGACCCTACAAAAAGGCTTGGACGCACGAGGAATCGATCAGCGAACTCGAGGCTCAGGGCGGCAAGATGTTCGATCCGAAGATTATTGAAGTTGTGCGGGTTGCCTTGGCTTTCATCCCGAATGTGCAACCCTTTCCCGAACATGAGTAAGGTTTACAACTCCTGAACATCAATTCGGCAAAATTCACACTCTAGATTCCACCTCTCACGCCGCAACCCTTATAGTGTTGCAATGGACTCCAGGGTGGTGAGGTTTTAATGCAGACGTTCTCGCAGTACGCTGCCACGCGTCCACTCCGATCATCCTCGAGTGGCACGGCAATTGGTGCGGGTACGGCGGTTGCCGAAAGCATTCAAACTTTCGCTGGTGTGGACGTGGTGACTGGAATGCCCGTGATCGTTTACACCATGCCTGGACAACCGCCCAGCATTGCTGAGGTTATCAGTGAAAGCATTCCTGTGGTGCTCGAGACTGGAATCCAAGACCAAATGGGTTTTGTGGTTGTCTCGAGCGCCCCTGGTTATTTGCCGTTGCGGCTCGGGGTGTCTCAGGCGCGGCTCGAGTGGTTGACGAAATGCAGCGCCAAAGCCTTGTCCGACGCGCACGCTGGCGGTCTGGTGCACGGTGATTTCAACCCAAGCCACTTTTTTGTGCAGGGCGACCATTTGCTGCTCGAGGGTTGGGGTTTGAACTGGCAGAACGCCCAACCCGATTTTACCCCGCCCGAAGGTCAAGGCACGGCAGCCGCCGACGTGTTCGCCTGGGCGCGAACCATGCAAGCTTTTGGCAAAGGCGATCCGCGCAAATTGCTCGACGGCGAGATGGGACGCCTGATTGGGCATTGCCTGAATCCAAAACCTCAAGAACGCCCCACCGCGCTCGAGCTGGTGATTGCGCTCGAGCAAGTGATTGGCAAGAAAATCCTGAAACCTGAAGTCAAAACCGTACATTTGGATCAACCAATCGAATCTGAAATCAAACCTGAGAAACTCGAGAACACGCTATCAATTGTGCCAGAGACGCTCGAGACGCCAAGCGCTCAAACGATTGAGCCTTTAAAGCTTGAACCAACCCAGACCGTTGACCCACTGATGCCGATTGATGAGGGCATCAAAATTGTTGCCATCGCCAAAGCCCCAGAAGGCATTCAGATTGGTGAAGCGCAAACCTCGACCGACCCAGCGCCATTGAATCCACCAACGCTCGAGAATCCAACCCCAACTCAAGCTCAAGTCCTCGAGCCAAACAGCCAATCAGAACATGACCTGCGCGAACCAGAGAACCTTGCCGCAGACGAACCCGACATTGTGCCCAGTGTTCGCCCAGAGCACGAACCCGTGCCCTTGCCAAGTCACGATGGCAGCATCGAACCAGGAGTTGTGCTCTACAAAGACGGACAACCGCCTGGCGACACCATCCGAGTCGGCTTTGACGATGATGATTCCTGGCGAAGTGTCAAACAGTATACAAGACCAAAAACCAATCCACTGATTCTTCCAATCGCACTGGTCGTGGCGGTCTTGCTTGGAATTTTGGGCGTTGTTTTACTGATCCGAAAAGCTCCACCAGCCACAACGGGCAACAGCATTCAAACCCCGTCAATTACGAATCCAAGCCAGAACAGCATTGTGAATTTTATTCTGAAATCCTCGAGCAACCAAACGGCGCGATTGACCGTGATTTCCGCCCCAGCCAAATCCAACCTCGCATCGGGCGCGTTGCTCGCCACCATCCCAGGTCCGGTCTTGTTCCCGTACCCTGGCGTGTACAAAGTGCGGGTCAGTATGCCCAATTTTGCCCCAGGCGATGTGACTGTGAACGTGCCGCAAGACAAAGAGATCGTGATTCAATTGCGGCAACCCTAAAACTCGAGCATCAAAAAATCCCACCGCGAAATGGCGGTGGGTTTCAAAATCAAAACTCGAGCTTTATTTACGCATGTTGGGTTCAAGCACGCGCTTGCGAAGGCGAATGCTTTGCGGCGTGACTTCGACCAGTTCATCGTCCGAAATGTACTCGAGTGCTTCCTCGAGGCTCATTGGACGAACTGGAGTCAAACTGACGGCATCGTCCGCGCCACTGGTGCGCATGTTGGTCAGTTTCTTGGATTTGCAAACGTTGACGTTCAAATCCCCAGCGCGTCCGTTGCTGCCGACAATCAAACCGACGTAAACCTCTGCGCCAGGTTCGATAAAGAACACGCCACGATCCTCGAGTTTCCAAATCGCGTAAGCGAAGGCATTGCCTGGCTCCATGGCGACCAAGCTGCCGTTCTGACGGGTTTTGATCTCGCCGGCAATCGGGGCGTAACCGTCGAAGACGTGGTTCATGATGCCCTCGCCCTGGGTCATGGTCAAGAAATGCGTGCGGAAACCGAACAGGCTGCGGGCTGGAATCTTGTACTCGAGCCGCACGCGTCCGCCTTGGTTGTCCATGTTGATCATGTCGCCCTTGCGTGAACCGAGCGTTTCCATGACTGGACCCATTTTGCCTTCGGGAACGTCAATCACCAGATGCTCGTAAGGTTCGTGGTTGACACCGTCAATCATGCGGGTAATGACTTGCGGGGTGGAAACCTGCAACTCGTAACCCTCGCGGCGCATGGTTTCGATCAAAATCGAAAGGTGAAGCTCGCCGCGCCCCGAAACCACGTAATCTTCGCCTTTTTCTTCGACGCGCAAGGACACGTTGGTTTGAGCCTCTTTGAACAGACGATCCCGAATGTGACGGCTGGTGACGTACTTGCCCTCTTTGCCCGCGAATGGGCTGGTGTTCGGACCAAAGGTCATCGATACGGTTGGCTCGTCCACGGTGATGGTCGGCAAGGCTTCGGGGTCGGCAAAATCGGCAACGGTGTCGCCCACGCCAACATCCTCGAGTCCAGACAGCGCTACGATATCTCCCGCGTAAACCTCTTCAACCTCGAGCCGTTGCAAACCCATGTGGGTGAACGGTTGGGTCACTCGAGCCTTGCTGGTCGAACCGTCTTTGTGCATCAACATCACGTACTCGTTGCGTTTGACCTTGCCGCGTGTGATGCGCCCCAAGGCGATGCGCCCCAGGTAATCGGAGTAATCGAGGTTGGTCACGAGCATTTGAAACGGCTTGTCAATTTCGGTGGCTGGGGCTGGAACGTGTTTGACAATCAATTCAAACAGTTCGTCGAGGTTTTCTTTGGGGACTTTCAGGTCGGCAAATGCCTTGCCTTCACGTGCAATCGCGTAAATGATCGGAAAATCGAGTTGTTCGTCGGTCGCGCCCAAGTTCGCCATCAAATCAAACGTCAAATTGACGACTTCGGTGATGCGCTCGTCTTTGCGGTCAATCTTGTTGATGACCACAATCGGATGCAAACCAAGCTCGAGCGCCTTTTTCAGCACGAAACGGGTTTGCGGCATTGGACCTTCGGCGGCATCCACCAACAACAAACAACCGTCCACCATGCCGAGCACGCGTTCGACCTCGCCACCGAAATCGGCGTGACCTGGCGTGTCCATGATGTTGATCTTGATGTCGTGAAAGAGCACAGCCGTGTTTTTGGACAAAATCGTGATGCCACGTTCACGCTCGAGATCGTTCGAGTCCATGACGCGTTCGGCAACCACTTGGTTGTCCCGAAAAGTGTGCGTTTGACGAAGCATACCGTCCACCAGGGTTGTTTTACCGTGGTCAACGTGAGCGATGATGGCAATGTTCCTAAATTCCTGCATGAAAAACCTCGAGTCGGGCTGAGAAAGTAACAAACCCAAAAAACTCGCCCGATACTCGAGATTCGAGTTGGGCGGCGATGAAAGGCGTGAATTCTCGGGCGTGTTGGCTCGAGCGCCCGAAAGAGTGTAGCACGAATAACGGGGGATGAAATGGTAAAACAGGTTCATGTTAACGGTTTTGCTCGTGCGCCACGCCGAACCCGTGCTTCCAGGCACAATCGGTTTTGATGAATTCAGCCGTCCTTTGACCGAAAAGGGCGCTCGAGATGCCAGTGCTCTGGCAAAAGCGTATGGATTTCTCGAGCTTGATGCGGTGTACTCCAGTTCGATGCGCCGCGCCGTGCAAACCGTTGAGGGTTTCGCAGAAGCTCGAGGTTTAGAAGTTGTGCCAATGCCCGAATTTCAGGAGCACCTGCTCTCTCCAGAACCCATTTCAAACTGGCGCGAAGTGCTCGAGCAAGCTTGGAATGACTTTGATTTTGCGCTGCCTGGAGCTGAAACGATGCGCGGAACCCAAGCTCGAGGATTCGAGGCGCTCAACCTTTTGGCAAAGCAACACTCGAAGGGAACAATTGTGATTGGTGGTCATGGCACGATTTTTTCGTTGATCTTAAACAAAATTGAACCACGGGTTGATTGTGCTTTTCACCTGTCCATGCCGATGCCTGCCGTTTATACGCTCAAGTTTGATGGTTGGACTTGGGAGATTATTTCAGGTGCAGGATTCTAAACCTCTCGAGCGGTTAAACTACCCAAGTGATTTACCGCATCCCCCAAGAGGCTGACTTCCCAGCCATGCAAGCGCTCGACCTCGAGTTGTTGCTGCTCGAGCAACCCAAATTTTTGGAATCCAGCCCCAAAGACCGCGAACCGCACTTGCGCACCAGTTTGCCGAGCCTCAAATTTTACGCCCGCTCAGAACACAGTTTTGCTGCTATCGATGACCCTAACCTCGAGCCAACCCTGGTGCTTGGGTTTATCTTGGCGCAAAGCGTTTGGATGGGCGATAAAGCCATCGTTTATATCTCAAGCCTTCGCGTTCACCATGACGCACCTGCTGGAACGCTGGCAGGATTGCTTCATGCCGTGACCAAAAGTGCTTATGACGGTGCGGTGTACGAACTTCACCTGGCAAGCGACAAGCACCTCGAGCCGTTTGCCCTTAAAGAAGGTTATCTGGACACGGGGTTCAAACGCATGGTGCGGATTTTAGGCTCGAGAGGCACAGGTGCAGGAGAGGGCGAGGCTTAAACTTGGGGCTGCATCGCTGTAAACCCTCGCTCGAGAGCGCAAACTAAACCCGTGAACACCCTCATTTTTGGCGCAACCGGCGGCATCGGTGCTAGCCTCGCACGAATTCTTCCAGCGCCACTAATTCTTGCCGCCAGAAATTCCAAGAAACTGCGCGAACTCGAGCTTGAAACGGGCGCTTACGCCGTGCCAACCGATGTTTGCAACGAACTCCAACTTGATGCTCTGGCGCAAGAGATACCTGCTCGAGGTGGTTTAAAAGTGTTGATTTACGCCGTGGGTGACATTGCTCCCGCCAGCATTCTCGAGTCGAGCGCCCAAGACTTGGAGCGCGTCTGGCGTGCCAATGTTTTGGGGGCGCAACTGGTTTTAAAACATTTCTCGCCCTTGCTCGAATCGAATGCTCGGGTGTACTTGCTTGGTGCAAAACAAGAGTTGGTGAGTTTCAAAAACTTTTCTGGGTACGCCGCCAGCAAAGCCGCCTTGGACAGCCTTGCCGCCATTGCCAGGCTCGAGTTTCAGTGTGTTGTGACGGTGGTGAAACCACCAGCCGTGAACACCGATTTCTGGCAGAAGTTGGGTGCTCGAGCGCCGCGCAACGCGATCAGCCCCGAGGCTGTGGCACAGGCGATAGCTTTGGATTTGGCGCAAGAATCCAAACTTGAGTTGCGGCTTTAAAATAAAAACCCTGCTCGAGACAGGGTTTTATGGTGCGCACGACGGGGATCGAACCTGTGACCTCAGCCTTAGGAGTGCCGCGCTCTATCCAACTGAGCTACGTGCGCAGGGCTTTTTAGTGTAGCACTCGAGTTGGTTGTACTCAAGTGGAAAGCTTGAATGAGAGTTTCCCAAATTGCAGTGGTGCTATCTTGTAAAGGACGAGTTGAAAGGAGTTTTATGCGGATCAAACATTTTCTTTTTGGCGGTGCAATGGCGGTTTCGCTGTTCGCGTGCGCTCCAGCGACGCGCTACGAGGCGGATGGCGCATTTTCCTCGGAACCCGCGTTTTCGCAGGTGGTACGACCTGAACCAGTGACCAGCAAACCACCAATCAGTACCATTAAACCAGACACCACGCCGGTCAATACGAATCCAGCACCGGTTACACAGGGTACAACCGTGGTGGTTCAGCCAGTGGTCACGCCAACACCCGTGGCAACCCCCGCCGAACCAGATGCGCCAGATGAAGTTGTGGTTGGTGACGCCCCAGCCGCCAACGCTGGTGGCGGTGCAGGTGTCAACGTATTACCCGAATCGTACACGGCAACAACTGGCAACAATACCTATATTGACGATACCGGCAAGCAACTGATCGACAACCAAATTGGCAGTGACCGCTTTAACGCCAAAATTTTTGGCACACCAGGTTTTGAATGGGTTGGCTGGTCGCGTCAAAACGTGTCCATGAATTTTAAATTTGCCTCTGAGCGCAAATTTACCAAAGTCAAAATTGGTTTCAATTACAACTCTGGGGCGGGTATTTTACTGCCATTAAAAGTGACGATCAATGGCAAGTCTTTTGATTTAAAGGGCACAGAACTCAAACGCAACTCTCGAGGATTCTTGGTCTTCAATGTTGCATTTACTTCCAACCAGATCACCATTGATCTCGAGCGCAACCCAGCCCGTCAATGGATTTTGGTGGATGAAGTGAAATTTGTGGCGGTTCAACAAAACACGATGTAATGCTGCAAAAAAGATATCAATACACGGTGGTAGGGGCGCTGCTTGCTGCGCCCCTACTTGTCTGGTGGGTCCACCAGCGGGTCGAGCGCCTCTTCGTTTTGAATGAAGGCTTTCTCGAGCTTTAAAGTTGGCAGGAAACTTGCCAGCACGCCCACCGCGTCTTTCCAATGCCAGTCGAGCGTGACATACTTCCCAGAATTTAAGACCGCATACGAGTAACGCCCTGCCATGCTCTGCTCGAGTCTGGTGCGCAAAAGGCGTTGAGCGCCAATCGGGTTGGTCACGTCGTACCGCGCGGCAATCTGCAACAAGGGCAATCTGGCGTTCTCGAGTTTGGTCCAATCATCCTCGAGAAATGCCAGTTTGTTAAAGTAAACGTCTTGCAGTACAGGTTTAAACTCGAATGGGACTTTTTGTTTGCCGTACAGTTCAAAATACTTTTTGCCCTCAGATTTTTGGGCGAAGCCATTGGCGAAATTGTCGTTCCAAAATGCTTGGTTGGCGTCTTTTTTGCTGTAGATATCGCGGTAAATAAAATCGCCAACTGTTCTGGCTAGCCATGCTTGGTGCTCGTTGCGTTCTCTTGGAACAAATGGCGCGATCAAGACCAGCCCCTCGAGCCAATCGGGGTGCTCGTTTGCCAGTTTTAACGCCAGCAACGATCCCAAGCCCGAACCGACCAGCACGACCTTTTCTTTTTTGGAATCTCGACGTGCGGCAATCAACGCGTCTCGAGCGTCCTGCAAGTAATCGTTGGTGCTGACACTGCCAAAGTTCACTCCGCTTGGCGCTTGCACCGTTTCAGCGCCCGTCATGCCACGGTATGAGACGCCATACAGGTTAAAGGATTCTTTCATCGCGCCTATGACTTTTTCAAACATCCACGCGCCCGTGCCGCTGTCGGGCAGCATCACCAGTGTCCGACCAGCACCAGCGGCGTGATACAACGCTGCCTTCCCTGCCCGCAGTACAGGGTAACTCGAGATCGGGGCAATCTTGGTGTCGTCCACCAAACGTTCGCTGCGTTTGCGTTCGTTGAAATTGGGTTCGACCACGGGCGGTTGCAAAATAATCAATTGAAAAAACACGTAAAACACGCCAGCTACCAGGGCTGCCAGCAGCACGCTCGGAAAAATCCACCATCGTTTCACATCCCCGAGCATAAGGCTTTGGGCGGGGACGATTGGCTCGAGAAGTCAATTTTGGATAATCCCCAGCATCGCGTCATGAATCAAGCCGTTGCTGGCAACAATTTTCTTGTCGTCATACAGGTAGGTTTCCCCTGTAAAGCTCGAGACCCGTCCGCCCGCCTCCTCGATCATCAATATGCCGGCGGCACAATCCCAGGCGTTCAGTTTGTACTCGAAAAAACCGTCGATTCGTCCGCAGGCAATGTATGCCAAATCGAGTGCCGCCGCGCCAGGGCGACGCACGGGCAAGCCGAGCGCCAGGAACTTCTTAAAAATTTCGACGCTGACAAGTGCCGCCTGGGTGTCATAGGGAAAACCTGTGGCGAGCATGGCGCGACCACTGAGCTGCGCGATGCTCGAGACCTTGATCGGCTTGCCATTCAAAAATACGCCGCCGCCCCGAACGCCCGTAAAAACCTCATGACGGTTTGGGTCATGAATCACACCCACGGCACGCACGCCGTCGATCTCGAGCGCAATCGAAACGCAAAAAAATGGGAAACCGTGCGCGTAATTGACCGTGCCATCGAGCGGATCGACAATCCACTCGTAAGAACCCGTGCCAACACTGCCGCCCTCTTCACCCAAAATGCTGTGATCGGGGTGCGCCGCCAGAATGATTTTGCGAATGGTCTCCTCGCAGGCTTTATCGACCACCGTGACCAAATCGGAATCATTTGATTTGCTTTCGATCCCCAAATCTCCACCCAAATGCTCGAGTTGAATCTCGGCGGCGGCGGCGGCGGCTTTCAGGGCGGTTTGTAAGTACAGCTCTAGGTTATTCACGCCCCCGAGTTTACCGCGCTTTGGTCAGGTATAAAAAAGACCTCGAGATCATGCTCGAGGTCTTTGGTTTTGGCGAATTGTTTATTGTGTGGCAAAGACCATCGCATCGTCAACGTAAGCCGTGCCCGCAGTGGTTCCCCAGAAATCGGCGTAAACAATGGCGCTGGTGTGGGTGGCATCGGTGGTGAAACGGGTCGAGACCAAAGTGTACGTGCTTGGACTGTAAAGAGCACTATGGGACAAAGCGCCCATCACAAGATCAGATGTGAAATTGTAAGCACCAATCGAAACGTAGCGATTTGGGGTTGAGGTTTTGACCCAAGCCAGGTAGGTGTACGTGGTGTTTGGCAAGAGTCCGGTCAAGGTACTGGTCGCATTCTGGTCAGTTGCCGAATTCAGCATCAAGGCACGGCTTCCGCTTCTGGCATCGGAGCTGATAATGCTCGAGTTTGTCAAATTCCAGGCGCTGCTTGGAATGGTTTCAAAACCAGGGTTTCCAAGCAAGTTGATTTGGGTGTTGGGTATTGCAAACTTTGGCAGTTTTAAGATAAAACGTTGAATTTCGAGACCACCCTTGCCATGCCCCCAAATTGGACTGGTTTGATTGGCGTAAAGTTCAGTCCAAATACGGTCTGTCTCGAGGCTGCTGCCAAACGCCGCACCCAGTTGAGGGCGGTCGGCAACATTCGCCAGTTCTGACATTGCCAAGGCAAATGCGCCAGTCACCAGCGGTGTGGAGAAGGAAGTGCCAGTGGCATAGGTGACGCGGTTGCTCGGGTACAAGGTATAGACCTTTTCACCTGGCGCAAAGGCGTAAACCCCTTCGCCTCGAGCGCTGAAGCTCGAGATGGCGTCCTTGTCATCAATGCTGCCAATGCCGAATAGGTAGCCTGACATTGAATCCTGCAACGAGTCTTTGGCTGGGTAATCTGCATCTTTACCATTGTTGCCGGCGGCAGCAATCACATAAACACCTTTGGTTTTGGCGTAGGCAATTTCTTGATTCAAAGAAAGATTGGTTTTCACAGAACCAAGTGAAAGGTTAATAATTTGCACTCCGTTAAGAATTGCGTAATCGATGGCTTTGACGACATCGTCAAGGTTGCCTTTGCCTGTGGGACTCAGCACCCGAAGCGGCAAAATGGTGACTTTGGGCGCAATTTGCAAAATGATTCCGCTGACCGCCGTGCCATGACCATAGGCTTTCGCCGAGTTTCCATTGATGCCTGGATCATCGTTTGGCACGGTATCATTGTCTATATAGTCGCGCCATTCGCTGCTTGGCGCGAGGTTGTTGATCAAAGCTGGGTGGCTGAGGTCTACACCGGTATCAATGACAGCCACTTTAATGCCTGCACCAAAATTTTTGGCAATGCTATGGGCTTGGGGCAAACCGATTCGTTTAAACATGTCACTGTTTTGAACGGGCAGATTTGGAATGGTCGAACCGCTGCCCAATGTGGTCCAACCACTCGCCCAGGTGGCGCTGCCACTTGCCCACATGTTGCTGCCACTTGCCCAGGTGGAGGTGCCCAACGCCTCTGCCTCTTCAGGGTTTGCCAGCGCGTCGATGTTGTCGCTGACACTGCGAACCTCATAACCTTGGGTCGATTGGTTGGTGCTGACAATGGCAAAACCAGCCTCTGGATGAAAGGCATTGACCCGTCCTTGGTAGCGTTGCTCGAGTGAAGCGACGGTGTCGGTCGTGGTCAAATTAACGCTGATCACGTATTTGGCTGCTTCATTTAAATTGGTTGTAATTTCAGGTTGCGTTCCGCATGAACTCAATAACCCTGTCAGCAGGGCAAAACCAAAAATTGTTGGAACTTTGAGTTGAGGGTTCATCTTAAATTGGATTTTAAACAGATCACTCTTACAAAAATCTGACAGACAAACAGCCTAAAATGTTGTCGAGCAAAGGTATTTTTGTATTTCTTAGCGATTGTAAAGCTTGGTTTAGTGATACCCAAACACAATTCTTTACCAGACCAAGTAAGGTCTCGAGCTTTGACTTTAAGGGCTTGTGTGACGTCAGTTTGGCTTTGAAATAAGACAAGACCCGATCAATCCGAGACTTGAAAACCCAATCATCTCGAGATTTGCCTCATCAAAAAGTACCGCTCGAGAAACTTTCTCGAGCGGTACAATCGAGGCTTTTAAAAGACCTAAGCCTTGACCTTGTTTTTGCCATCATTTTTGGCTTCGTACATTCTGGCATCGGCAAGTGAAAGAAGCTTTTCAAAATCGGGTAGGCTCAGATCATCGGCTACGCCAATACTGACCGTCACCTTTAAACCTTTTGCAATCCGCGCCCAATCGTGACTTTCGATTTGCTGCCTTAAGTGCTCAGCGATGCCGTGGGCGGTTTGGGCGGTGGTTTTGGGCATGACCACCACAAACTCTTCACCCCCGTAACGGGCGGCAATGTCGGTGGTACGAATGTGGGTGCGGGTCAAATCGGTGATTTCGGTTAACACCAAATCGCCAACATGATGCGAAAACGTGTCATTGATGCGTTTAAAGTCGTCCGCATCGAACAGCAGCACGGTCAAGGGTTCTTGACTGGATTTGGCTTCACGAAACTCCGTCTCGAGCGTGTTTTCCAGATGACGACGGTTGTACAAGCCCGTCAGCGGGTCGCGCATGGCGAGAATCTCGAGTTCTCTGGCTTGAATCTCGAGCGTCTCCAATAAATTGGCTTTCTCGAGGTTGGCTTCCTCGAGCGCCTCGAGCGCCTGAGCAAGTTCGACGTTTCGCAGGCGCTGAATTTCGGATTCGGTGCGCAACTTTTCGACCTCGTGCTGGGCGCTGAAAACCCGCAAGCGCTGCTCCATGTTTTCATCTTTCATGATCCGTTCAAGATCAAAAAAGCGTTTGAAATACAGCAAAGCCTGGTCAAAATGCCCCGAGCGCTCAAACGCATCCGAAAGGGTGCGCTGTATTTTGGCTTCGAGCGGACGCAAACCCAGACTTTGGGCTTTTTCAAGGGCTTGACGCAGGGTTTCAAAGGCTTGACTCGAATTTCCGGTGGCAAACTCGATGATGCCTTTTTGCCACAAGCAATCGACAATTTTTTCGCGCTTGCCCGAATTCTCGAGCAAGATCAGGGCTTGATCTAAAGTCTCGAGTGCCTCATCAAAGCGTTTTAAAAATCCCAACGATTCGCCCAAATTGATCAGGTTGATCGCCTTAAAATCGCTCAAACCATGAATTTCGCACAACTCGAGGGCTTGGCGCAGGGTGCGTTCAGCCTCATCGTAACGTGACAAGCTGGCAAAACTCGATCCCATATTGCCCAGAATCGTGGTCTCACGGATTTCATCGTGTAAAGCCCGAGCGCGCTCCAAAGCCTCATTATAGACCACCAGCGATTCCTCGTCGCGTTCGAGCTGATTGTACAGAACACCAGAATTGATCAGGCTGACCAACAAACCCTGGGTATCATTCATCAGACGGTTGAGTTCGTGGGTGCGTTGCAAATACTGGACCGCCGAATCAAGATCACCGATGGATGCCGAAACGGCTGCCAAAAAATTCAGGCAATCGCGTTCGAGTTGTGAATTTTCGAGTTCCAAGCCAATCTCAAGACCTTCACTCAGAATGCTAAAGGCAGCCGTGTGATCCGCGCTCGAGTAGGCACAAAATCCCAAGCCGCGCAAGGCAAATCCTCGACCCAGTTTAAAATTGATCTGATCGGCTTTCTCAAGCGCCTGACGGCTTAATTCCAGACAACGACTGCGGTCGGTCAAACGCAATTCCCACGCTTGCTCATTTAATAATGTCACTTCCTCGAGCAAGCCGCTCGAAGTGTAGGCATCGTGAAATGTGCTCAAATCAATCGTGCTCATCGAAAATTTATCCTAACCGCACTCACCCTTAAAGATGATGTTACTTCAAAACGGTCGCTTCAATCCCAAAAAATCGACATTGCACTTGAGAGCATACTGTCACACGCTTGCAGCACCCTGAGGCAGACTGGGTTTTAAGATGTTGCTCGAGATGCAATTTCTGAAACTTTTCTGCATTCTGGTCCTTTTGCTGACGTATGCCCTCTTGCGCCCTGGGGTGCTGCCGTGGCTGATCTTGATTGCCTTGATCGTGCTGGGACTCAACCTTGTCTATCGTACCGCCCCAAGAATCACAATCAAACGCGAACTCGAAAACAGTCGCACCTTTCAGGGCGCGAGCGTCAAGGTCAGCCTCAAACTCGAGGTGTATGCCCCCTTGCCCGTTTTGATGACCGTTTGTGAAATTGTGCCGCGCACATTGATTCCCGATCAACCCGCCGCGATGACGGGTTTGTTCTGGGGCGTCAGCCATCACGAATTAAGCTACAGCATCACCCCCAATGCTCGAGGTGGCTTTATTTGGAATGGCTTGGAACAAAACTGGTCAGACCCGCTGGGTTTGTTCATCAAGGACGCCAGAATTCCCAATTCAACAACCGAATTTGAACTGCTGGTCTATCCAGGCTCGCACGCCCTCGAGCTGCCCGACCTGGCAAGACCCCTGTTAAGCGACGGACCGCCATCGCGCACTTGGGGACTGGAAGACGAAAGCACCTTCGCTGGGGTGCGCGAGTACGCCCCGGGCGACCCGCAACGCCGCGTCCACTGGAAACAAACCGCCAGGCACGGCATGACCGACGGGCGATTCAACCAACTTGTTGTGCGCGAACTCGAGCGGGTCGCCGCCACGGGGGTTCACATACATTTGGACTTGGATGCCACCGGACGCAACGGCGCCATGTTTCTCGAGGGTGCCACCCGACTGGCGAGCAGCATTTTGCGTGAAGCCTTTGGGGCGGGCTTGCGGGTTAGCGTCTCGAGCTTGACTGGACGCACCGAGGCTGGCGGCAGTTTCGCCGCACTCGAACGCGCCCTGGCGTACCTGGCGCTGGTGCAACTCGAGCCGAACGGTTCGCAAGTCGTGCCAGAATCCAGTCCAGGCGCAAACCTGGTCATCATTACCATGAACGCCCCAACCACACTGATCGAAGGTGCAATTCGCGCCCGCGCTCGAGCCGCCAGGGTCTTGGTACTGGCGCTTTCTGAAGGTTATTACCTCGAGCCTGGGGAAAGCCCGCGCCCACTGTTTTATTCTATGCCCGCTGCCTTAAAAGATTTGGAAGCAAGAGCGGGAGTGCTCGAGGCGGCAGGGGTCAAGGTTTTTGTGTTGCGGGGCGATGAGAGCGTGTTGAAGTTGGCGTTGCGTTAATTCCTGGGTTGTTTGCGGTTTCTCCAGTTTTACTGTTCGCATGACCATGCTCAATGTCTCGGACAAGGTTTTGGCGGCAATAGACCGCGTTCGTGTCACACGTGGTATCAGAACCCGTCTCAAAGCGCTCGAGGTTATTTTGGAAAAAGCTGCACCAGAACATCCACTCGAAACCAAAATGCGTCTTGCAAAAACCGTGAAACCCACAAAACTCGAGCATCAAAGGGCAGATGTGTATTTCGCGGAAAAGAACTCTGGATTTTCTCAAACGTTTTCAGCGACTGAAGCTTTGAAATGCGCTTCAGAACTGCGAAAATTGTGTGATTAAGATCGAAGTTATTGTAGACAGCCTCAACCCGTTAAACTACCGCCATGTCCCTCGAGCGAGAATTAAAACTAACCGGCGACCATCCTGATCTTTCAAACCTGACTAGCATCGCGGGTCATGAATTAAAGTTTTCGCATCTCGAGCGGCAACAAAACACGTATTTTGACACCAAGGACGCGAAACTTCGGGCGCTTTCGTGGACGTTGCGCTTACGGAAACTTGAGGGTGATGGGGCGGTGTTTACGCTGAAGGGTGCGAGCCAAACCAGCGATGGTTTTGCGACGCGGGAGGAACTTGAGGAGCGTGTCGCAGGTGCGACCTCAATCCAGGATTTGCACGATCCTGAAATGTTGGCGCGAATCTCGAGCGTGACCAAACTCGAGAGGCTGATGCCGTTGTTGACGCTCGAGACGGTTCGCCAAGTTTTTGATCTTGAGGGTGTGGGAGAGTTGGCGCTCGATGCGGTGAAGGTTTTGCGGTCCGATGGCAGCGTCGCTGAAGAATTTAGCGAACTCGAGTTGGAACTTCTCGAGGATGTGACTGAACAAAGCATTGCTCCTGTGGTGATGGCTTTGAAACGTATGGCAAACCTCGAGCCGAGCAGCATGGGGAAATTCTCGAGGGCGCTGGTGGCGTTGGGTTTCTAGCGCTTGCCAACTGCACACAATCTCGAGTTTTGGCTTTGTTCGCTTGTGTTTTTGCGTCTTCGTCACTGTTTTATTATGTAAATTGAATT
Organism: uncultured Deinococcales bacterium; assembly: GCA_964247135.1. GTDB lineage: Bacteria > Deinococcota > Deinococci > Deinococcales > JAAFIG01 > JANXTZ01. The sequence goes on from CAXTTL010000039.1 coordinate 19,481, forward strand.
GTATACAGCGTATGAAATCTCAGGTTTTGAATTCTTGTTTATATTTTCACAAGCTTAAAAAGTGCGTGTGGTTCGGGATTCAATTGGTTTACAAGTCTTGTTATGATTGACTTGGTATACCAAAAGTGTGTATGGTTTTGCATCAAGGCATCGTCTCAGGAGCATTCCGCTCGAGGCGATTTTTTCACAAATTGTTCCAGCCTCGAAACAATCGTGCTTCACGGAGGGATGAATATGTCGCAACTCGAACGCAAGCGCCCCAAGAATGAAACCCTTTATCGACAAGCCGAACGTGCGCGGTTGCAACTGACCATCCCGAATGCCCTGAACGAACCGATTGGACACGATGCCTGCGGCGTGATTGGCACAATCCGCAAAACGGGTGTTCCAACCCACGGCAACGTCAAACGGGCGCTCGAGGCACTGACCCAAATGGCGCACCGCAGCGGCGAGGTTCGTGGCGAGGGCGACGGCTGCGGCATCATGACCGACATTCCGCGAAAGCTCTGGAAAGCCTGGTTTCTCGAGGCTGGTTTGGATGTTGCCAGTGTCGATGACGCTGGGTTTTTTGTCGCGCATTACTTTATTCCGGTTTCGATCAGTCCGCGCGACGTGCTCGATCACGTTCGCGCCCAAGGTGGCAAGTTTGGCGTGCGGGTCATGCTCGAGCGCCGTGGGCAGACGCACGGCAGCGTGCTCGGTCCTGTGGCGGCACTGACCGAACCCGTGTTTTATCAGGTGGCGGGTGTTGTGATCGGCTCGAGTGACGCCGAACGTGCCGCAAATCTGTTCAAGCTCGCGCTCGAACTTGAGAAAGCCACACCGGTTCACGTGGTTTCGCAAAGCACGCACACCGTGGTGTACAAGGTGCGCGGCGCGGCAGACATTTTAGACCGGTATTACCCAGAGTTGCGTCGCCCCGACTTCGAGAGCGTGGCAACCATCGGGCACAACCGTTACAGCACCAACACCATGAGCACCTTCGAGCAGGTGCAGCCCTTCAGTTTGCTGGGTCACAACGGCGAGATCAACACGATTGAACGCCTGCGCCGCGAGTGCGAGAGTTTGAACGTGCCGCTGACTGCAGGTTCGGATTCTCAAGACCTCAACCGCGTGCTCGAGGGTTTGATGCACGTTCACGGTCTGTCGTTGCTCGAGGCGCTCGAGATGTGCTGCCCGCCGGTGGTGGGGGAGATCAAGACCTTCTCGCCGGCGCTTCAGGATACCTATGTTGGTTTGCGTCAGGCGCTCGGACCACTGGCTCAAGGACCCGCCGCGCTGGTGTTACGTCACGGTGCTGAATGTGCGTTCAGCGTCGATGCACTTGGCTTGCGCCCGTTGTGGTTTGGCGAAACCGAAAAAGAATTCTTTTGGTCGTCTGAACGCGGCGTGCTGCCTTTGGGCGCGTTCGTCAACGACCCGCGCCCACTTGCCCCAGGTGAAAAAATGGCGGTCACATTGCGTGCGGGCAACATCCAGCCGATGCCCCACCACGAGGCGCAACGCATTTTGCTCGAGCGGATTCACAACCGTCAAGCCGTGAGTTTGGGCGCTCGAGTTCATTTGGCGGGTCCGGTCATGGATGCAAAAAAACCTGTTCCAGCCGAATTTGACCGTCCAGAGCACACCAGTGGCGCGTTGACGGCGATGGGTTGGGAAAAATGGGACGAAGAGTACGTGCGGGCGCTCTCGGAGCGTGGCGTTGAGCCAATCTCGAGCCTCGGTTATGACGGTCCGATTGCGGCATTGCGTGACCCAAAGCCCAACCTTGCCGAGTTCATGAAAGAGACCGTCGCAGTCGTGACCAACCCTGCGGTGGACCGTGAACGCGAGATCGAGCAATTTTCGACCCGTACCATCATGGGTCGCCGCGCCCTGCCGAACGGCAAACTGGGTGGTACGGTCATCGAATTGATCGCGCCAGTCATGCCGACCACCGCCGCCGTGGCATCCAAAGCGGGCACGTTGACGGTCGCGCAACTCGAGTCGCAACTGAGCAGCAAGCGCGTGGCAATGGAGCGCCTGGTCAACAACAATTTTGGCGAACCCCTCGAGAAAAGCCTTGACCGACTGCGCGAACGGGTGCTCGAGGCGGCAAAATCTGGCGCGGAATTGATCGTGCTCGAGGATTTGGGAATCTTGAAGGCGGGCAACATGCCGATTGACCCCGTGCTTGCCATCGCCGAAGCCAATAAAGCACTCGAGGCAATCTCACCGGAGGGCGTGACGTACCGCCGTCTGACCAGTTTGGTCGTCTCGAGCGGCGCAATTCGGAATTTGCATGATGTCATGATTTTGCTTGGCTTGGGTGCGGAGGCGGTCGAACCGTGGATGATGTTTGATATTTTCGCCCCTTCTGTCGAGGCTGGCGACAAATTGCTTTCGGGCTTGGTCAAAGGCATCGAAAAGGTCATGAGCACGATGGGCATTCACGAGGTTCGCGGTTACGGGCGGGTGTTCGCCGCGATTGGTCTGAGACCAGACTTGGCAGACCGCCTGGGCGTGAAAAGTTTTCTGGCATCCGAAAATGCTGGCTACGGACTTGCGGACCTCGAGCAGACCATGTCTGAACGCCGTCACCAATGGCAACTCGGCGCCGCCAGCCTGGCTCGAGATGCGCGACTCAACACCAGAATTTACAAACACGTTCTGGCTGCCAGCACGGGCGAAATCACCCACAGCGATTACACAGGACGGGTTCGCAGCCTCGAGCTTGATTTTCCGGTCGCAGCCCGCAATTTGCTCGAGGTCAAGGGCTTGGAGGGTCCGAGCACCGAAGACGAGATTCGCATGGCGGAAGAGATTGATATTTCGGCTGGCAAACACGCGCTGCCATTTGTGATTAGCGCCATGAGCTTCGGCTCGCAGGGCGAAACCGCCTTCCGTGCCTACCCCGAAGCCGCCAAACGCCTCGATATGGTTTCGATGAACGGCGAGGGTGGCGAGATTGCCGACATGATCGGCAAGTACGTGCGTTGGCGCGGACAACAGGTTGCCAGCGGGCGTTTTGGCGTCTCGAGCGAGATGCTGAACAGTGCCGGATTTATTGAGATCAAAATCGGTCAAGGCGCAAAACCTGGCGAGGGTGGGCATCTTCCTGGCAGCAAGGTCACGGTCAAGGTGGCTCATGCGCGTCACGCGACGCCTGGCGTGGATTTGATCTCGCCGAGCAACAACCACGACCTGTACAGCATCGAAGACTTGGCGCAATTAATTGAGGAACTGAAAACCATCAACCCTTACGCCAAGGTCTGCGTCAAAGTGCCAGTCGTTCCAGAAATCGGCACGATTGCCGTCGGTATCGCCAAGGCGGGCGCGAACGTCATCACGCTCTCGGGTTTTGAGGGCGGTACGGGCGCAGCTCGAGCACATGCCTTAAAGTACGCGGGTTTCCCTGCCGAGTTGGGTTTGCGCCGTGCGCACCGTGCGCTGGTGATGGCTGGCATTCGGGACAACGTTGAACTCTGGGTGGACGGCGGCATGAAAACTGGCTTGGACGTGATCAAAATGGTCTGTCTCGGCGCGAACCGTGTGGGTTTTGGCACGGTCGCCATGAGCGCCATCGGTTGTACGATCTGTCGCGGTTGCCAACTCGACACCTGCCACGTTGGCATTGCCACCCAGGTCGAAACCCAGGAGGAAGCCGATCACAAGGGCATGAAACGCTGGGTTCCAAGGGAACTGGATACCGCCACCGAAAACCTGGTGCGTTTTTTCAGCGGCATGGCAGCCGAGGTTCGCGCCATGATCGCCACGCTGGGTTACGAGCGCCTGCAAGACATGGTCGGGCATGTGGAACACCTGGGGCAGTTCATCCACAAAGACAAACTCGATCTGGCGTACCTGCTCGAGGCGGTCGAACCGCTGGCGCTGCCGACCCAAGCCTCGAGGGTGATTCGCAAACCACTGAACAGCCTGACCCGAATGCTCTCGAGCTGGATCACCGAGGCGGCAGTCGGCGGTGACGAAAACCTGATGTACCAAGATGGACCCGTCGCCAGCGCCGACCGTGCGCTGGGCACGCACCTCTCGGGTGAACTCAGCCGCCGCAAAAACGACCCGAAAATGAAACTCGGGCACGCCAAACTGTACTTTGATTCCGGCAGCATTCCAGGCAATGGACTGGGTGCATTCAACGCCCAAAACCTCGAGATTCTGGTGGACGGCGGTGCCCAAGATGGTGTCGGTAAGGGCAGCATCGACGGCAAGATTGTGATTTTAAAAGGCTTGAACGATCAGGGCACTCGGGTCGATGGCAGCGTCGGCAAGAGCTTTGGTTACGGCGCGATTGGCGGCACGTTTATTGTTCAAGGCGATGCCGACTCGAGGTTCTGCATCAGGCTTTCGGGCGCGGACGTGGTGCTCGGCGGCGAGGTCAAAAAACCGCTCGAGGACAGTCTGGGAATGCTGGCATCTCGAGCCAACGCCAAAGGTTTTGCCTTTGAATACATGACCAACGGGCGCGTGGTGGTGCTGGGCGATGCGGGTCCCTGGATTTGCTCGGGCATGACAGGCGGCGTGGTGTATTTGCGTTACAACCCCGCACTGGGCTTGGATGACACCGCGCTCGAGCGTCGTCTCGCCAAAGGGGCGCTGGTGAAAATTCATAAACTCGGGCAAAAAGGCGTGGCGGATGTCCGCGAATTGCTGGGTGAATACCACAAAGCGCTGGTTGCCAGCGAGCAGATTGAAGCCGCACGACGCGTTGCCGAATTGCTGGTAGACCCAAGCAACCATTTCAGGATGGTTATACCCGCCAATCAACAGGTGGACGCCAGCGTTTCGACAGAGTAAAACTCGAGCATCAAAATCCAACCTCGAGCGTGAAAGTTTTCGCTCGAGATTGGGTTGTTTTGCCATCTGGGATTTGTCAAATTTCGAGCGACAAGCTCCTGACCCTCATCACTTGCGCCCGACCTTGCGTTAAAATGTGCCAATGAACCACAGCGACGCCCTCGGGTTTTCGCCGCAAGCCAGCACGATTCCGCCCGAACTGCCGATTGAAGCCTTGCCGTTCCTGGCGTAGGTAAATCACAAACTGCTTCATTTTGTTCCCAGGCTTTGACCCGTCGCGGGCGTCGCAAAGTCCAGCACCCAGTAATGCTCGATTCCCGCCGAATCGCTGGGCACAAACACGTGACCCGCCGCAAATTGCGTGTACGCCGGATTCATGATGTTGCGGCAATGCACCGGACTCTCGAGCCACCACTTGACCGCGCTCCGAGCCGAACTGCCCAGGCGCTGACCGCCCAAAATGTTCTCGCCGACCCGAGACGCCAGATAGCCGGCATTGGCGACACGCTCCTTGACCCCGACCCCGTCCGGCGACTCGTGGGCAAAATAACCGCGCAACTGCATGTCCGCCGCATGGCTCCTGGCGGCGCGACGCAATTTAGGGTGCGGCACCAGCGGCGCGAGCGGCACGGCGCCGTAAGACTTTGACAGGCAATCAAAACCGTGCTGCCTGGCATAATTGATGCGTCCCATGACCTCGAGTTCGGCGGCTTGCCAGGGCGCGTTCAAGCCCAAAGCGGTCAGCATCAGCAGTGCCAGCATGTCAGTTTTTCAACCTCGAGTCGTTTGGATTGACCGCGTAGACCGCACCCCAGGGTTGATAAACGCTTTTCAGGGTTTCGGTCTTGACCTTGCCCGAAGCCGTCATGGCGATGCGCCTCGAAATCACCACGCTCATGCCCTGCTGGGCGACATCGATCAGGCGCGACGCGCCCAAACGAACTTTTGGATCGCCGCTGTAACTCGGTTGGGCGGCGGGTTTGAAATTCGTCACCACCGGACTCGAGACGCTCACTTTTCGCTCTGGCGTGCGCCCAAAGAGGTCAAACTCGAGCGTTTGAGCCTGCCCGTTCCACTGGGCTTGAATCAGCAGGGTGCCGCCGGAATCGTTTTTGAATTTCAAATTTTTCGTCGGGGCGTAGACGGTCGCCTCAAAGCCGACCGGATCGTAATAATGCACGCGGTGCGAGTGCTCATGGCGTTCGGTGATCGGCAATCCGCCGTTGAACGCCGCCCGAAACAGCGTGGCGCTGACCTGACAAAGACCGCCACCGTCCTCTTTCTCGAGCGTGCCGTTGTTGATCACAAAGCCCTCGACAAACCCCGTACCTTTATTGATGACCCCGACCGACGCGTTGAAGTCGAGTTCGGCATCAGATGCCAGGTAATCGTTGTCCAACTTTGACGCGCCGACAATGATGTTGCGCACCCGAAACGGTGGTGATCCCTTAAAACCCGAGCTGCCTCTGGCGAACAAGGTTGTGATGCCCGACTCGAACCAGTTTCGCACGTTGCGCTTGGGGGGCGTGACCTTCAAAACGACCTCGGCGCTGGAGCTTCCAGCCCGAATGGCTGCCAAAATCTGATTCCGGGTTGCTGGCTCGTTGACCGTCCAGGCGCTGCGTTGCCGCGCCACCCAATGCCCCCGCTCGAGGTTGAACCGTGCGTCCTTGCCTTCACGGCTCAGGCTTTTAAAAATATGTTTCAGCGCCGGTTCCAAACTCGAACTGAGCTTGTCAAACTTCTGGCTGCGGGCGATCCCTCGAGCCTCCAGGACAAAAGTTTTTTTGATGATCTGCACGCCCAACTTGCCCTTTTGAATGAACGGTTCTGAAACGCTCAGGCTCAACACGAACTGTGCCGCTGTCGGGGCTTTCGCCAGACTGAGACTCGAGACACTGAGGGCGCTGAAGCAAAGGCACAAAAGGCGTTTCATGAACTTTAGCATCCAGCTTGGGGTTGAACATCAGCCAATCGGAGGGTTGAAGCCTGGCTGAAGCTCAGCCCAGCTTGCGGTCAGCGGCTTTGAATCCTTGAAGGCGAAGGCGGAGACTTTGTACAGTCAACATTCCTGTGGACCACACGCTCGAGCGCAGCTTGAGCCATTGCCCGAATTGCTGGAAAATGGACGCCGGCGTTTTGAAAACCTAAATCTCGAGAAAGCCCATAAATCCCGAGCGTGAATGGTGAGGCTCGAGCGTTGATGTCGCCCCTGGACGTTCGAGGGCATCATTTCGGGTTTGAAAATGAAGCCGACGTTTTGTCCGGCAATTTGCTTCACAACATTTTACTCAACTTGTCTCGAGCCTGACCTGCAAGTCAGGCTCGAGGTTTTTTGATGGTTTGATCGGTTTGGCGCTAGACTGTTTTTATGCTCAGCGCCCGAGAGTTCAACGCAACAAAGTTGAAGCTCGAGTGTCGTTTGCTGGGTTCGCCCAAGTTGCTGCTGGATGGTCTGGAACTGGATGTCCGTTACCGCAAGGTGATTGCCTTGTTCGCCTTTTTGGCGCTCGAGGGTTTAACGCCGCGTTCTAAAC
>CAXTTL010000040.1:0-26721 GCA_964247135.1 uncultured Deinococcales bacterium
GTTGCCAGCCGATGCTCAGAAATCAACCAGCCCTACCAAAAGCCAGGACTTGAGCATCTCGAGCATTGGAAAGCCTTGACAGGGGTGCAAAACCAGGCTTTTTGCACCATGAGCCTTCAAGAACAACTCGAGAACACAACCGCATGTTGCCAGACAACAGAAATCCCTCGAAAAAACCCGAGTGATTCGCGCTCAGGACAATCTCGAGCCACCCTGAAGAAACTGATCGAAATTCTGAAATTGAGATTCTCGAGTTTGCCACAAACCATCAGGAGAACCCCATGAGCCGCCGCGAAGCCGTTCAACGCCCGCAAAACGCAACCGAAGAAACCACACTTCCCACTCACTCGAGTCCCACAAACGCACCCGCATTTCAGAATTCAGATTTTAATTTTGGCAACATCAGGGTGTTCCCCGAAGCACAAACAAGCACTCGAGAAACCATGCCATTTGCTGTGCCACGTTCACTTGATATGGTCGCACACGAAGCGGCACACGTCCAACAATACTTTGAACCTAACCCCATGCAACGCAAACCTCGAGATTGACTTGACGTTACAGCAATGAGAATTCTTCGAGTCCAAATACAATCTGGGATACACCTCGAGCCAGAATTGACCCGCTACTCTGATTTGATGAAAACCATTTTTTTGACCATGTTGCTCGCCGCAATCGGTTTTGCTTTGGCACAAGGCATCGAAGCAGATCGAAAGTATGCCCCAAATGGAACCATCAACATGCCTACCTTGGGCATTTCAATGAAATTTCCATACACGGTTTTTGGCAACCCGAACGACTACGCCCTGAACGCTGGCGAACTCTCCGTTGGCATTCAACCAGGAGTAAACCCAATCCAAGTCAAATTAGCCATCGAAGCTGCCGCCCGTGGACAATACCAAAAACTAAAGTTAAAAGGAGGCGTCAACATTCGCGGCGATCTTGTGACCGCCAGGTACTACCTTCCCGACGAAGGAACGTACTGGCGCATCGTTTACCGCCGAGGACCACAAGGGCAGGGCGTCATGTTTTCGATGCAGGGCATTACCAACATTATCGTTCCAAACAACGAAACCAACGTGGGCAACGCCCTGATTCAATTGGTCAAAACCGTCAAATTCTTTGCGCCGAAAAATGCCAAACTCGAGGCAACCTGGAAAAAGAACCTTGATCCAAAATGGGCGCTGTTCAGCAACGGCACGCACGACTTAGACATCTTAAGGTTTTGCAAAGACGGCACACTGTTTTTTCAAGGCGAAACCGAATTCCCCCGCTTGAGCATCATCGAAGATTGGGTCGGGAACGATTATCAAAAGCAAATCAAACTCAAATGGAAACTCTACCCCGTCAATGCCAAAATCGCCTTCATGATCCTCGAGTACGCTCAAAACGACATTCGCACGCTGGAGGTGCAATACAACGATGGCTCGGACGGTTCAACGCCTTCGTTAAAGTTTGGGGGTTCTGTCTTTTTTTTGAAAACAGCCGAAGAACTCAAAGAACGGAAATTAAACATCCCAGATTGTGTCAATTGAGCACTAAGCCAAACATAGGATTGACACCCTCGAGCATCCCACGTAACATGACCTTAAGGCATTGACGGGAAGAGTAACTTTTTGCACGTCTCGAGCGAGTTGCGGATGGTGAGAGCGCAACGACACGACAAAAAGCCAAGATCACCCCCGAGCCGACGGAAGAAACAGTCTGAATTGAGGCTCGAGTAGACCCGTTCGGGTGCGCCCGACACAGCGCACAACAAATCTTGCCAAAGATTTGAATGAGGCTCGAGATTTTCTTGGGCGAAGTTGGGTGGTAACGCGCATTTTGCGCCCCAACACGAGATGTTTTCGTGTTGGGGTTTTTATTTTTCTCGAGAATTCAAGAAGTTTCGCATTTCTCTCAAGGGGCGAACACAAGGTTCGCCCCTACGAAACCCAAAAGGGGCAATGTTATGAAATTTAACGAAATCAGTCCTCAACCCAATTACAAAGAAGTCGAAGCCAAAGTGCTCGAGTTTTGGAAGTCGCAAAACATCTTCGCGCAATCCGAAGCCAAAGCCGCACCCAAAGGCGAGTTTGTGTTTTATGAAGGTCCACCCACCGCAAACGGTCAACCCGCCATGCACCACGTTCTTGCTCGGGCGTTCAAGGATTTGTTTCCGCGTTACAAGTCCATGCAAGGCTTTCATGTCACGCGCAAGGGCGGTTGGGACACGCACGGTTTGCCCGTCGAGATTGCAGTTGAAAAGAAACTCGGGCTTTCAGGTCGCAATCACGGCGCGACTCGAGCGGAAATGGAAGAATTCAACAAACTCTGCCGCGAGAGCGTGTTTGCCAACATTCAAGATTGGAACACGTTTACCGAACGCATGGGCTACTGGGTTGACCTCGAGCATCCTTATGTGACGTATCACAACGATTACATCGAATCGGTTTGGAATCTTATAAAGCGACTTTGGCAAAAGGGGTTGGTCGAACGCGATTATAAAGTTGTGCCTGTTTCGCCGCGCATTGGCACGACCTTAAGCGCGAACGAAATCGCAGACGGCTACCGAGATGTCAACGATCCAAGCGTCTACGTGCGGTTTCCGATCAAACTCGAGACGATGCCAAAAGCCTTCAAAGCCGAACTCGAGGCGCAAAACGTCAATCTGGAAGCCCTCGAGAATCCAGCGTTGGTGGTTTGGACGACGACACCTTGGACATTGCCCAGCAATACCCTGGCAGCCGTCAACCCAGAACTCGAGTACGTGCTGGCAAGTTCCCCACAAGGGCATGTGATCGTCGCGGCGGGTGCGGTCGAACGCATGAGCGCACTTTATAAAGACCTGCCACCGCTCGAGGTGGTGGCAACATTTCAGGGCGGGGTTATGGAATACCTCGAGTATCACCAGCCGTTTCCAGAATCGTTTGAAGAATTGAAGCTCGAGGGGAAAGCGCATTTTGTGGCGTTGGCGGATTTTGTCACCGATGATGACGGTTCGGGCGTGGCGCATGAAGCCCCCGTTTACGGCGCGGAGGACTTGGCGCTCGGGCGTCAGTATGGTGCGCCGCTGTGCTTTGGCACGGACAAAAACGGCATCATGCAAGTCACCGAGGCTCGAGGAAAGTTTTTTAAGGACGCCGATAAGGATTTGATCCGCATCATGAAAGAACGCGGCGTGATGTACCACGCTGGGCAACTTTTGCACTCTTACCCGTTCCATGACCGCACGGGCGACCCGATTCTGTACTTTGCGCGTCCGAGTTGGTTTGTGCGCACCAACAAGATGCGAGCGAACCTGGCGGCGCAAAATCAGAAAATCAATTGGTATCCGCCGCACATCAAGGACGGACGGTTTGGAAATTGGCTCGAGAACAATGTGGACTGGAGCATCAGCCGAGAGCGTTATTGGGGCACACCCCTCCCCTTCTGGAAATCCGAAGATGGCGATTTGCACGTGGTCGGCAGCGTCAAAGAGCTTTCAGCATTGACAGGTCGTGACCTCTCGAGCCTCGATTTGCACCGTCCTTTCGTGGATGACATCACGTTTGAACTCAACGGCAAAACCTTTTCTCGAGTTCCCGAAGTGCTTGATGTCTGGTTTGATTCGGGTTCGATGCCCTCGGCACAATGGCATTTGCTGCTCGAGGCGGACGGCACGGCGCAAAGCCAAGAAAACCTCGAGACGTTCAAAAAGCATTTTCCAGCCGATTTTATTTGTGAAGCCATCGATCAGACTCGAGGTTGGTTTTACAGCCTTCACGCGATCAGCACGCTTTTGTATGATTCGCCAGCCTATAAAAACGTGATTTGCTTGGGGCATTTGGTGGACGAAAAAGGCAAGAAGATGTCGAAGTCTTTGGGCAATGTGGTCGAACCGCTGCCAGCGTTTGACAAGTACGGCGCGGACAGCGTGCGTTGGTACATGTTCACCGCCTCCGAGCCTGGCGACACCAAACGTTTTTCCGAGCGCCTGGTGAGTGAAGGTCAGCGCGGATTCGTCAACACGCTTTGGAATGTCTACAGTTTTTTCGTGTTGTATGCCAACATCGACAACCCAGACCTCAATAACGCGCCAAAACTCGAGCAACGCCCAGAAATTGACCGTTGGCTGATCGCCAGGCTCGAGCAAACCAAAGAGGGCATGACCAAAGCGCTGGATCATTATGACGCTCGAGGGGCGGGTAAGGCGCTGGACAAATTCGTGATGGAGATGAGCAACTGGTACGTTCGGCGCAATCGACGGCGATTCTGGTCGCAGGATGGAACTGTGGACTCGAGCGCTTATGCGACGCTGTATGAGGCGTTGGTGACGTGCGCCAAACTTGCCGCGCCATTCACACCGTTTTTGGCTGAGAGTCTGTACCAGAATTTGGTACGCAATCAAGACTCGAGTTCTCCAGAGAGTGTGCATTTGTGCGACTGGACTGAATTTGATGCCAGCCGTTGTGATCTCAATCTGGTATCTGAAATGAATGCGGTATTGACCGTGGTCGAATTGGGTCGTGCCGCTCGAGCCAAAGCCAGTTTGGGCAACCGTCAGCCCTTGCCTCGTGCTCTGGTGTATGCCAGAAACCCGAGCGACGTGACAGCACTGACACGTTTGAAAGACGTGGCGCTCGAGGAACTCAACGTTGAAGACATGGAATTTTTGACGGGCGTGACCTACAAAGTTCGACCTAATCTGCCCGTGCTCGGAAAAACACTGCCGCCAGAAGCCAAAAAACTCATGCCACAAATCACGGCAGCCCTTGCAAATCCCGAAACCGCCGCTCGAATTGCTGAGAATTTGAACGCTGGCAAAACCGAAAATCTCGAGATTGACGGCGTAAGCATCGAACTGACGCTCGAGAAAGTCTTGATTGATGCTGAAGCACCAGCAGGATTCCAGTCTTCACTCTCAGAAGGCTTCCTGGTCGCGCTCGATACGAATTTAACCCCAGAACTGAAACTCGAGGGTTTAAAGCGTTTCTTGGTGCGCATGGTCAACCAAGCCCGCAAAGATGCCAAACTCGAGGTCAGTGACAAAATCGAATTGCGCCTCGAGTTGGAAGGTGAGTTGTTGCAAGCCGCGCAAGAAAAACGTGAATCGCTGGCGCTGGAAACCATGTGCTCAAGCATCGAATTTTCTGAACCAAAAACTGGGGATTTTGTGGTCGCGCTCGAAGATGGTGGGCGGTTGGGATTGCGTAAAGTTTAGCTTTCAACCAAGAACCTCGAACCTTTGAAGTAGGGGCGCTGCTTGCCGCGCCCTTGCCGTTGCGCCCTTGCCATTGCTTTCAAGTTTTTGTACCCAATCCAGACTCGAGTCCAAATGAAGTGCTTTTTCAGCATCCTGTGCTAGCCTTTTTGGGTGCAGACCCAAACCGTTTCAACTTTGGTGCAACGGTTAAACCCAGTCGTTTCCAGGCGCTTGGGTGTGGTTTTAAATGTCTTCGGCGAACCTGGGATCGGGAAATCTTGGACGGTTGCCCAGGTTCTAAAGGGCATTCCGTGTCAGACCCTAAGTTTTGCCGCCAACATCAACGAAACTGATTTGGCGGCGGCTTTACCGCGTCCAAAGAAACTGCCCGTTTGGGCTGAAAAACAACTTTTGCACCTCGAGCGTGGCGAATTCGTCGATACGCCGGTGCTGGTGAACACCCTGACGAGCACTTTGGCGGGGCTTGCGCCAATTGTGCTGCACCTCGAGGATGCCCATGAAGCCAGCACTGATCGCCTCGAGTTGATTCAAAAATTGGCTTTGGCAATCAAACGTTTTAAAGGCATTGGTCTGATCGTCTCGAGCCGCAGTGCACTGTCCGAGCCTTTCGTTTCTTTTAAAATTGAGGCGCTCAACCGTGCCCAATCTGATGCGTTGCTGACTGGCGAGTTGGGTTTTGAATTGCCGATGGAGGGTTTGGAATATGTTTTTGCCAGGGCGCAAGGCAATCCTCTGTTTACGCTCGAGTTTTTACGCTATTTGACGCGCCAAGGTTTTCTCTGGTCGGACGGCAAGACCTGGCATTGGCGCACGCCGCCGACAGGTTTTGTGCCCGTCAGTTTGGAGGCGCTGCTCGAGCGAATCACCAACAGTCTGGTGCTTGAAAGCGACACCAAAACCGCGCTCGAGGCGAGGGCGATGTTGAATCTGCCGATTCCGGTGGTGGGTCAAATTTGGCAGCCGGTCAGTGAATTGTCTGAGATGTCTTTCCAAAACGCAAAACTGGCGCTCGAGGCGAGTGGAATCGTGGTGGGTGGTGTTTTCAGCCACACTTTGATTCAGGAGGTGATCGCGTCGGCAATTCCACCCGAGCGGCGTCAAGTGCTGGCATGGCGCTCTTGGCGGCAACTCGAGCAAACCGATCCAATTTTGGCAACGCGTTTTATTCAGGATTCGGCGCGAAGTCATTCGGAGGTTTTAGACCTGCTCGAGCGGGCGATGGCGGCGTGTACCCAACCCGAGCAAGCCGCCAAACTGTTGGCGTTAAAGGTGCAATGGACGCCACTTGCGAACCGTTTTGAGGTGGCACTCGAGGCTTCCAAGGCTTTGCTGGAAGTCGATTTGAAAACCGCCATCCAACTTGGAGAACTGGCTTTTGCACTCTCGCCCAACCATGAAGCGTTGTACTGGCTGGTCGAAATTCGTCTTCTCGAGCGGCGCTTTGATGATGCGAGAAAATTGCTGGGGACCCTGCCGAAAGCTGAAAAGAACTCGGTACGGCACTGGGAGTTTGGCATTCGGGTCTGCAAAGAGTCTTCAGAATTTCGTCTCGCACTCGAGCGTTGGCACTCGCATCCCGAATTCCAGGCGCTGGCGGAGCCAAAAACGATTCAGAGCTTGGCGTGGTGCATCATGGAAAGCGCCGTTCCAACTGAGATCACCTACGCCACAGAATTGATTTCCAAAACCTTGGCTCGAGACTTGAGCTTGCAAAACCGTTACTGGCTGCTCGATGCCAGGGGAAATCTGGAACTGCGTTTGAATCAGTACGCCGCCGCCAAAAATGATTTTTTAGAAGCACTCGAGTCCGCCAGCCTGGCGGGTTCGCATTTGTGGCGGGCAAAATTGTGCAACGACTTGGCGCACGTGCATTACATCCAAGACCAAAATGGGGAGGCTGTGACGTATCTTGAAATGGCGTACCAGATCATGCTCGAGCATGGGCAGGCGTTTGATCTGGCGCACATGCAGGCACGGTTGGGCGTGGTTTGTCTGGAGCGTGCCCAGTTTGAAAAAGCCGAATCCATGATGCAGCAAAGCCGTGAAATTTTGCAACACTCTGACAGCCTCGAACTCTGCGAGGTCAATTTGCACCTGGCAAATTTGTACCTGGCTTGGAACACCGCCCACAGCGCGGTGCTGGCGCGTTGGTATGCCAGCAGCGGTTTAAAGGTGGCGCGCAGGTTGGGCGTGCCTTTTACGTTGTGCTTGGCGTTGTTTCGCGCGGTCCAATGCGAACTGAAATTTGGTGATCTGGGTGCCGCCAAGGACTTGCTGCCGGAGTTTTCATTCAATCTTAAAGGTTTAAACATGTCGGGTTTGGAGGCGCGGCTGGCGTGGGCGAAGGGCATGGTTTTGGAAGCCAAACACGATATTCCTGGGGCACTCGAGCAATACCAAAGCGCCGCGACGCTGTTCGAGAAACTGAAGGACCTGAGTTTGATTCATCAGGTGCAGCTCGAGATTGACCGTTTAAACCAAGACACAGCCCGAGCCAAAACACATGGGGTTTGGTTTGAAGCCCACGGTTTGCTGCGTTTGGCGCAACTTGTACAGCGTTATTTTCCAGAAACCCTCGAAATGGCTGCTCCCAAAGTCGCCACAACCAAAGACGGTTCGTTACGACTTCAGGTACTCGGAACGGTTTCACTCGAGCAGCAAGGCAAAACCATCAACTACCGTGGTCGCAAACGCCTCGAGTTTTTGGGATATTTGCTCGAAACCCGCATCTCTGGGCGCGTTGAAGCCCCGACGCTCGAGATCATTGACGCGCTGTATCCAGATTTGCTCGAGCCTGAAGCCAAATCGGCGCTCAAGCAACTGGTGTATTTGCTGCGCAGCAAACTGGGCGCGGAAGTGATTCAAAGCACCGCTCAGGGTTATGCTTTGGGTGCCATCGGCAGCGACGCCGAAGAATTCCTGGCGACCGGCGACCCAAGCTTGTGGCACGGCATTTATTTGGAGGGATTGTCTGAGGGCTGGCTACCTGGGGTGCGCGACGCCTTGGTGCAGGCGATTCGTCAAAAAATTGAGAGCCTGGCAAAAACCGATGCCAAGCAAGCCGCACGGCTCGGGCAGATTTTGCTCGAGATGGAACCGTATGACCGTGACACGCTCGAGCTGACCTTACGCGCCATTGGTGAAAATGAAACCCTCAGCGGCACGCTATACCGATCTGCCAGAATTCGTTTTGAGCAAATCGGTGAATCCCTGCCCAACTCGAGCGAGGCATTCTTAAAAATGCGTAACGAATCGTTTTTGGTCGATTGAATTTTGAACCGCTTCGTGACAATTTCGCCATTAACCAGGATAAACCGCGTGATAATCTCGAGTCATGCTCGAAAAACTCCGTCAAACCATGCGCGAATTTGAGATTCAATGTTTGTTGGTTTCAAATCCAGCCAACGTGCGCTACTTGTCTAACTTCAGCACACCAAGGGACGGTAACGTGCTGGTGACACTCGAGGATGCGTTTTTAATCACCGATGATCGGTATTTGGTGCAAGCAGGACTCGAGTCAACAATACCAGTCAAAATGGCGCGCTTTGAGGCGGTGCTCGAGTTTGTCCACGAAATCGTGCAGGGTCGTCCGCTGGGATTTGAAGCCGACGACACCAGTTACAAGCAATTTGACGCACTGCGGGCTTTAAACGCGCCGCTCCGTCCCGTCGAAAACCTGGTGGACAACTTACGCGCCATCAAAACGCCGACCGAGCTGGCAAAAATTCGTGAAGCCGCCCGCCTGAACGACCTCGCACTCGAGAGGGTCTTGCCCAAAATGGTACCAGGTGCCATCGAGCGCGACATCGCTTTGGACCTCGAGATCCAAATGCGCCGCGCTGGGGCTGACGGTTGCGCCTTTGAAATTACGGTTGCCAGCGGCGAGCGCAGCGCCATGCCTCACGGTGGTGCGTCGGGCAAAGTGATTGGCGACAACGAACTGGTCACGGTGGACATGGGTGCAAATTACCAAGGCTACCTTTCGGACATGACCCGAACTTACGCCATCGGCGATCCTGGAAAAGAGCTAAAAAACATTCACCGCATTGTCGCCCAGGCGCACCAAGCCGCCCTCGAGAAAGTACGCGCTGGGGTCAAAGCCTTCGATGTGGATTTCGCCGCCCGAGATATCATTGCCAAAGCCGGTTACGGCGAGTATTTTGGGCACAGCGTCGGTCACGGCGTGGGTTTAGCCATTCACGAGCAACCCAGCGTCTCGTACCGTTCTGAAGACAACAAACTCGAGGCGGGCATGGTGATCACCATCGAACCTGGCATCTACCTGCCCGAAAAGGGCGGCGTTCGGATTGAAGATTTGGTGCTGGTGACCGAAAACGGTTTTGAATTTCTCAGCCATGCGCCGCACAATACTGTTTAAACCTCGAGTTTTAGATTCGCGCAATCCAGCCAAAAACTGGTACACTGCGCCGCGTTACCGAACTTGGAGTCCAAAAAGGCAAGCACAACCAAGTCGCAGGAGTCAAGAATCATGGACATTATCCCTTTATTAACCTTGGAAACCATCGGCAGTTACTTGAAGAAAAAAGAAGTCAATTATGAGACCGAAACCAACGGCGCAAACCGTTTCTTGCGCACCAACTGGAAATTTGACATGGGCGACGCCGCCGTCATCATCAGCCTCAACGATGGACCCGACGGCACCAGCCGCCTCGAGATCACCTGTGTGACACACAACCAATACCGTTCGCGCCGCGCCGACGTGCTCGAGATGCTGAACGCCCGCAACCGCGAACGCGCCTTTGCCCGCAGCATCGACGATGACGGCAACGTCTGGCTCGAGTACATCGCCTTTTACCCGATTGCCATGCAACTCAGCGAGAGCTTGTTCGACACGATTTTTGGCGGCGTGTTGGTGCATTTTCAAGACGATTATGCGACGCTCGAGGGTGTGACGCCAAAAGCCCAAGCTTAACAGCCTTTGACAACAGGGATTTCGCCAGGAGCAGCCGTTTGGTTTGCTCCTGTTTTTATTTCCTGGTGAAATTCAGGCTCGAGCTTGAAGCAGTCGAACACACGTCAACCTTTTAACAAGAAATGGCGATACCAAAAACCGTGACTCAAAATGGCGATCAATTGCCCGTTCAAGATTTATTTTACCGTTTGAAACGCAACAACAAAATAAAAACCACCACGTACAACACAACCACAATTGGCACAATATATTTGCGAAGCGGCGAAACGGGTCGGGTTGGCTCGAGGATAATCGTGTGCTTTGGATCGTGCTCGAGGTCGGCGACCGCCATGGCGGGTTCACGTCCGAGTTGGGGCAGGGGGTAATTTTTGCTGCGTTTCCCGATTTTTTTGACGCGGGTCAGAACCACCGTAATGTTGTCGGGTCCACCGTTGGCGTTGGCGGCATCAATTAATTTTTGGGCGACCACCTCGGCGGGGTCGTTCTGGTTTTTTTGCACCATGCCCAGGATCATGTCGTCGGTCAACATGTTCGAAAGCCCGTCGGAGCACAGTAAAATCGTGTCGTTTTCGCGCAGTTCGATGCCAAACAGGTCCAGGCGCAGTTGGGGTCTAGAGCCGAGGGCATTGGTGATGACGTTGCGCCAACGGTGGTTGCGGGCTTCGTCTTCGGTGATCACACCCTGGCGCACGCGCTCTGCCACCCAGGAGTGATCGCGGGTCAGTTGCTGAATCTGATTGCCGCGAATCAGGTAAGCCCTCGAGTCGCCCACGTGCCCGACAATCGCGGCGTTGCCGTCAACCACCAGGGCGGTCATGGTGGTACCCATGCCCCTAGATTCGCTACGCTTGCTGGCGTGCTGGTAGACCGCCAAATTGGCGCGTTGCAGGGCGCGGGGCAAGCCGTCTGGCGGCACTTGGCGGTTTTCGCTCATGGCTTCGACCAGGGTTTGGGTTGCCATCTGGCTGGCGACCTCGCCGGTGCGGTGTCCGCCCATGCCGTCTGCCACAATCATGACCTCGCCGGCGGAGACGCTGGCGGTCGCCCAAGTGTCTTCGTTCAATGACCGCACTTGCCCTGGATGAGAAAGTCCAGCAATTTCGAGGGGTGAAGTGGTTACCGGTGCACTCATCTGTTTGAATTATAACGTCTCGAATGACTTGGGGTGTGCGAATAGCGCACACTCAACTCGAGTTTCGAGACTCGACCAGCAATTTGGCGTACAAATCTTGATACTCGAGCGCGGCGGCGTCCCAACTGACGTTGAGGTTCATGCCCGCTCGCGCTTTGCCCCGCCAAGTCTCAGATTGCCAATCGCGTCTGGCAATCGCCAATGCCTCAAGCATGTCTGTACTTTTGTAGCGGTGAAAACCGTAGCCTCGGGATTCGGGGACGGTGTCGATCAGTCCTCCGGTGTAACGCACAATTGGAACGGTGCCGTAACGCATCGAGATCAGTTGCGACAAACCGCAAGGTTCAAAGCGGCTGGGCATCAAAAACGCGTCTGCTCCGGCGTAAATTCGGTGGGCGAAAGGTTCGTCAAATTGATCGCTGAAGGCGACCTGATTCGGATGTTCGTTTTTCAGTGACTCGAGCGCGTTTTGGTAATGCGCTTCTCCCGAGCCGAGTACCACCAAATTCCAGTCCTTGACAATGACTTCCAGAGCGGGCAGAACCAAATCGAGTCCCTTTTGATCGGTAAGGCGCGTGACCATACCCAGTATTGGGCGCGAAGCATCAATTCCCAACCCTCGGCACAATGCCGCCCGAGCCGCAGATTTGGCTTTCAAGGTCTTGTACCGATGTTCGAGGTACTGATCGGTGCCAGGATTCCAGTAATCCGTGTCAATACCATTCAAAATGCCCTTGACCCCCCGCGAACGCAAAAAACCGTCAAGCCCTTCGCCGTACTCTGGGGTTTGAATCTCGAGCGCATAAGAGGGTGAAACGGTGCTGATGACGTTTGAAAATGCCAATCCCGCTTTGGCGCAACTGGCATCGTTGTAATACTCGAGTCCTTCCTGCCCCGCGACCTCGGGCGGCAATCCTGACCATGCCAGCACCTCGGGAATGTTCCAGCGTCCCTGATAGGCAAGGTTGTGAATGGAGTAGACCAATTTGGCTTTGAGGCTGCTGTGCGTAACCAGCGGCGCAATCAACCCCGTTTGCCAATCGTTGAGGTGGATCACATCTGGTTTTAATTTGAGAAACTCGAGGACCGACAAAAATGCGCGAGAAAAAGCGGTGAAACGCCGAACATCGTCAAAATAACCGTAGTAATTGGCGCGATCAAAAGCGTGTATGCCCACAAAGATAAAATCCACGCCATGTTGAGAAATTTTGCCAATGCGCAGGGGTTGATACAACCAATCAAAATCCAGCGTCCCAAGCAGTTCAGGCTTTGCTTTTAAACCTGAGTACCACGGGCTGAAGACTTTGATTCCCAGACCGAGTTTGGAGAGCGCAATCGGCAAAGCGCCCGCGACATCCGCCAAACCACCCGATTTGGAGTACGGGTGAACCTCACTGGAAACAAACGCGATTTGACGAGCCATGAAATCCCCCTCTTGACACAAACCCAATTCCTGCCTAAAGTTATCATCCTTTGGTCTTGAAGCGTTCAAGTCTAAGGCAACTCGAGATTCGGCTGGAAGCCCACACTTCCCAGCCCATTTTTCGTGAGTCAAGCCATGTTAAGCTGTCAGTTCGTGATTGTGTGAGGTTTTAAGTCAAACACGGCAATCAGACTGAGTTGTTCACGTTAAGGGAGGGGTATCCGTTGAGCGTAAAACGCACCGCAGCCACACCAGCA
Source organism: uncultured Deinococcales bacterium (assembly GCA_964247135.1). Classification (GTDB taxonomy): domain Bacteria; phylum Deinococcota; class Deinococci; order Deinococcales; family JAAFIG01; genus JANXTZ01. Next base: position 12,928 of record CAXTTL010000040.1, read on the forward strand.
AAATCTGCCCAAACTGTCTCGGGTTTGACAGATAAGGGCAAAGTCGGCTCGAGTCTGGGCAGTCAAAAAGGCGCGAAGCCCTCCCCCAACGTCGTTTCAAAACAAGAACCCGCCAAACCGATTGCCACCAGCAAAAAGATGGTCGCACCGAGCAAAAGCCAGGCTGGCAAAACCGTTGCGACACCCGCCAAACCAACCCCGAAGACCACTGAGAAACCCAAAACCATGACTGTTGCCAAAGCATCCAAACCAGTTGCCCGAATCGCCGGAAAACCCACCGCCAAAGCTGCCGCGAAACCAGCCAGCAAAATCGAGTCCAGCGCCCTCAAAACCAGCGCCCTCAAAGTCTCGAGCAAAGCCGAAGTCAAACCGAGCAAAGCCCCAGCCAAAGCCGAGGCTAAACCTGTCACCAAAAAAGCGCCCAAAGCCCCAGCCAAACCCATCGAACCCGTCAAAACCATTCGCTCGGACTCCAAACCCGCCAAAGCGGCGGCGGGCAGCAAACTCGCCAAACTCGAGACTGGCAAAGCCAAACCAGGCAAACCCGAATCGTCTGGCGGCAAAAATGCCGGCAAATCTGAACGTCCCTGGAAAGATACGGCGGCGATCAAAGCGCTTGTCAGCAAAGGCAAACGCGAGGGCTTATTAAACACCGCCGACGCCACCGACGCGCTTTCCAAAGCCTTGATCGAACTGGGTTTGAACCCAGACGAAACCGACGAGTTTGACGACTTGATGCTTTATTTGCAAGCCGAGGGCATCGTCATGGAAGACCTCGCCGAGGAAGAGGAACTCGAGATTGAAGAGGACCTCGAGGGTGGCAGCGACGAGGAGAGCGAAGAGGACACCGAAAACCGCTTCGCCGAGGAGAGCGCCAGGTTGACCACCAACGACCCAGTGCGCCAATACCTGCACGAGATTGGTCGGGTTTCGCTTTTAACGCTCGAGGAAGAAATTGACCTGGCACGCCGCGTCGAGGAGGGCGAGGAAGCCAAAAAAGACCTGGCGGCAGCTCCCGACGACCTCGAGGAACGCTCGAGGCGAGGTTTGGTTCGCAAGGGTCAAGACGGGGACGCCGCCCGTCAACATTTGATCGAAGCCAATTTGCGACTTGTGGTCAGCATTGCCAAAAAATACACCGGACGCGGGATGAGCTTTTTGGATTTGATTCAGGAAGGCAACCAAGGTTTGATTCGTGCGGTTGAAAAGTTCGAGTACAAACGCCGTTACAAGTTCTCGACCTATGCCACCTGGTGGATTCGGCAAGCGATCAACCGTGCGATTGCCGACCAAGCCCGCACGATTCGCATTCCGGTGCACATGGTCGAAACCATCAACAAACTGACCCGAACCGCCAGACAACTGCAACAAGAACTGAGCCGCGAACCCAGCTTTGAAGAAATTGCCGAGGCGATGGGACCAGGCTGGACTGCCGAAAAAGTCGAAGAGGTCCAAAAAGTCTCGCAAGAACCTGTCAGCCTCGAGACGCCAATCGGTGACGAGAAAGACAGCTTCTACGGCGATTTTATTCCAGACGACAACCTGGATACACCCGTGGACAACGCCGCCAAAAGCTTGCTGAGTGAAGAACTCGAGAAGGCATTGGGCAAACTGACCGAACGCGAGGCGATGGTTTTAAAACTGCGCAAAGGTTTGATCGACGGACGCGAGCACACGCTCGAGGAAGTTGGGCAGTATTTCAACGTGACCCGAGAGCGCATTCGTCAGATTGAGAACAAGGCGCTCCGAAAATTGAAGTACCACGAAAGCCGCACCCGTAAACTCCGCGATTTCTTGGATTAAGCAATCATCTCGAGATTGAATTTGAGACAACAGGGCGAGCGAAATCTCGTCCTGTTTTGTTAGAATTTGAGGAAGAAAATATGAAACTCAATCATTTGAACCTGATCGTCAGTGACGTTCCTGCAACCAGCGCTTTCTTGGAAAAGTATTTTGGTTTGCGCACCATCGCGCCAGGGAATGCCAACATGGCGTTCATGACCGACGACACCGGTTTAATTCTGATCATGTTTAAAGGCAAAGAGGTCAGCTATCCCGAAGGATTTCACATTGGCTTTATTCAAGAATCTGAGGCGCAAGTCAACGAAATCAATCAACGCCTGAAAGACGATGGTTTTGATGTTCCAGCGCCAACTCGCAATCAACAGGGACGCTGGACGTTTTACTTTGATTCCCCTGGCGGATTCGTGATCGAGGTCGAATACGTGAAATTCGGAAAATAAGTTTACGCCAGAAATCTCGAGCCTCAAACGCAGAGCAAGCGAGCGGTTCTGCGTTTGATGGTACGCTAAAGCTCAAAATGGAGACGAACATGCTGCTGCAAAAACTGGCTGAAGTTCAAGACCACTTGCAAGGAAACAAGATCGACGGTTGGTTGCTGTTCGACTTTAAAGACATGAATCCATTCGTCAAAAAAACCCTACAACTCGAGGGTGACGCGATTCTCTCGAGGCGTTGGTGGGTTTGGATTCCTGCCAACGGTCAACCCAGCGTGACCACCCACGGGATCGAGGTGAGGTCGTTTCCTGAGATTGGAATGCCGAAATCGAGTTACTCGAGCCGCACCGATTTGAGCGAAAAATTGCGTGAGACGCTGGGAAATTCCAAACGCATTGCGATGGAATTCTCACCGCTTGGGAACAACCCTTATGTTTCCAAAGTGGATGCGGGAACAATTGATTTGATCAGAAGTTTTAATGTCGAGGTCGTGAGTTCTGGCGATTTGCTGCAACTGTTTCAAGCCTGGAGCGCCGAGCAACTCGAGGACCACCGCAAAGCCAACCAGGTTTTGACCCAAACCAAAGACGCGGCGCTGGAAAGAATCAAACATTGTTTCTCGAGCGGAATTGCGCTCAGTGAATTTGAATTGCAAACGTACATGTGTGATTTCATGGTGTCCAAAGGCATGACCTACGACCACGGTCCAATAGTTGGTTTCGGCGTTCATTCCAACGACCCGCATTACGCGCCGCAAGCCTCGGGGTCAAAGCTGCTCGAGCCTGGTCCAATTTTGCTGGACTTGTGGTGCAAAGTCAGTGGCGAAAATTATTACGGCGACATCACCTGGATGGCGCACCTCGGCACGCCCAGCGCAGCATTTATTCACGTTTTTGACCGTGTGACCGCCGCTCGGGATGCAGGATTGAATTTCTTAAAAACCAAGCTCGAGAATACCCAGGACGTGCGCGGCTTTGAGGTCGATCAGGTGGTGCGTCAGGTTTTGATTGACGCGGATTTCGAGTCAGCCCTCCTACACCGCACGGGTCACAGTTTGGGCACGGTCACGACCCACGGCGATGTGGCGCATTTTGACAGCATCGAAACGCTTGACGACCGCAGGATTTTGCCGCGCATGGGCTTTACGATAGAGCCAGGCGTTTATCTGCCCGAATTTGGGGTGCGCAGCGAGATCAACGTCTACAGCACCAGCACTGGACTCGAGTTGACCAGCGCGATTCAAACCACGTTGGACGTACTCTGAATGTACCCAGTCCGCACGTCCACCAAAGCCATCATCATTGAGAACAAGGCGCTGTTGGTGATTGTCGGCAAAGGCGAAATTGGCGAAGAGTATTATTACCTGCCAGGTGGCGGTCAAGACAAATTTGAGACGCTCGAGGATTGTTTAAAACGCGAATGTCTCGAGGAAATTGATGCCAAAGTGATTGTTGGGGATATTCTTTTTGTTCGGGATTACATCGCCAGAAACCACGAATTCGCAGCGTTTGACCCCAACTTTCATCAGGTGGATTTCTATTTTGAATGCAGCCTCGAGCCGGACCAAATCCCAAAAAACGGCGCAAGTCCTGACACCACCCAACAAGGCGTTTACTGGCTGCCACTCAGCGAACTCGAGACGGCAAACCTTTACCCACAGAAACTCAAAACCGCGCTGCTGGCTCGAGATCGGGTGTACCTGGGCGATGTGAACTGATGCGAAATTTTACGGTCACTGGCACAAACAACCCCTTCAGTTGCGCCCATTGCGGTTTGGAAGTGTTGCCACTGGCGAATGGGTCTGTGCGCAACCACTGCCCAAAATGCCTGCACTCGGTTCATGTGGACGTGAATCCAGGCGACCGAGCCAGCGATTGTGGCGGTTTGCTCGAGCCTGTTGGCGTGGAGCATTCGGGCAAAAAGGGTTGGGTGATCGTCCATCGCTGCCAAAAATGCGGGCAAATTCGGCGCAACAAAGCGGCACTTGATGACCCAAACCAACCCGATGATTTTGATGAGATCGTTCGTCTCTCGAGCAAACCAGATCAGCATTAAACCCCAACCGTCATTGAGAACTTGACCGAGGCAGGCTTCTTTACCAATACCTAACCTCCAAGCTTCAAACTGTTCATACTCGAGCTTTACGCCCGATCAGAAACGAGGAGCACATGAACCAATTTATTCATCTCGAGGGGATTAACACATGACCACGACCGCTTCAGACCGTTTGAGTCTCGCCAAAACCATGCTCAGCAAAGTCCCAGAGGTCACGGTTTACTTTTGGATCATCAAGGTGCTGGCGACCACGATTGGCGAAACCGCCGCCGATTTTTTGAACACCAACTTAAACCTTGGCTTGACTGGCACAACGCTCGTCATGGGCGTCTTGTTGATCAGCGTGCTGTTTTTTCAATTTCGCTGCCGGCAGTACATTCCAAGTATTTACTGGCTGGCGGTGGTGTTGATCAGCGTGGTCGGCACGCTGATTACCGATAACTTGGTGGACAATTTTGGGGTCGGTTTGCAAACCACCACCATTTTGTTTGCCGTGGCGCTGAGTGCCAGTTTTATTGCCTGGTATCTGTCCGAGAAAACCCTGTCGATTCACAGTATTTTCACCACCAAACGCGAGGCGTTTTACTGGCTGGCAGTGCTCTTTACCTTTGCGCTCGGCACGGCGGCGGGCGATTTGGTTGCCGAGGGTCTGAACTTGGGCTATTGGAAATCGGCGTTGATGTTTGCGGGCATGATTGGCGCGGTTGGGTTGGCGCATGTGTTCCTGAAATTGCCTGGCATTCCGACCTTCTGGATTGCCTATATTTTGACCCGACCACTTGGGGCTTCAATCGGTGATTTCTTGTCACAAGACAAAACCGATGGTGGACTTCAGTTGGGAACGTTTGTTACCAGCGGTGTTTTCTTGGTCGCCATTTTGGCGGTGGTGATCTTTTTAACCCTCACCAAACGAGACTTGGAAGTGGTTCCCGCCCAGTTCGAGAAATGAGTTGGTGAGCCACACGCCAAGCACCAATACTCGAGCCAAGCGAATCTGAAGTTCTGCACGAAAATTGAGCAAGCTCGGGAAACAACGAGTCTAAACATCCAAAAACATCAAAACTCTTCCATCAAATTACGATGGAAGGGTTAGAAATACCCATTTGCTCGAGTTGCGCTGAATGTCAGTGAATTTGCGAGAAAGCACTTTACATTCAAGATTTACAGCGGTTTTCATATTCGTTGACGCGCTTCTTGACCCTGAAAGCAGCACCTTGCGGGCTTGGGTCGCTTCGCGCGCTCACTCCTATGAAAACCGCTTGTTGTTGCTACTCCCTCTGGTCGCCAATGTTCGACGCTTCGCGTCAAACATTGTGCAAGGCGCTGTAAAAACTTATTTTTTCAGGTCGGCGCAAAGCGGCACGTTGCTGAGGTCAGAGGCGAGATGCACGTTGATGTACGCGCCCAAATCACCGGCAATGGCGGCGGTCAGTCCAAGCAGACGAACGGTGCCATTGCCAGACGCGTCGGTGGTGAAATTCGCAAAGCCCAAGGTGATTGGACCCGCCGATTGGCAAGGGTTGGTCGAGGCGACACCCAAGGCATGATAGTGGGCGGCATATTGCGTGTTGGCTTGCAAACCGGCAACCACCAACGTGGTGGCTTTGGTTCCGTCGCTGAGGGTCGAAATTTTTGCCACGCCGCTGGCATTGGAGCCGCCCTGGGCGGTAAATGATTTGTCACTCGAGGTTCCGGTGATGGCTGGCAAATCGGTGCCTGCCTGTTCGAGATCGGCGCACAACGGCACGCTGGCAAGATTCGAGGCGAGGTGAACGTTGATGTACGCGCCAGCCGCACCACTGATCTTGCTGGTTTCGCTGAGCAATTTGACGCTGCCGTTGCCGCTGGCGTCGGTGGTGAAGGAATCAAAACCTTCGGTGATGGCGCCGCCCGAGGCGCAGGCGCTGCTCGAGGCGGTGCCTTTGGCGTGATAATGCGCGGTGTACTGGGTCAGCGGCGTCAATCCGCTGACGGTCAAGGTGGTGGCGGTTGATCCGTCAACCAGAAAGACTTTTTTGGCGTTGCCCGATGCGGGCGAGCCACCTTGCGGGCTGAAAACGTATTGCTTGGCGCTGGCATTAAATGAACCTGATCCGCTCACATTGCATCCTGCAAGGGTCAGGGCGAGCATGGCTGCGGGGACGACGGTAGCAAATTTAAAAACGTTCATGATGTACCTCCGTGGTGGTCAAGCGTCTCGAGGCTTGCCTAGGTTTTTATACGGGGCACACTTGCGGTTTAGATGTGATTTTGGGTTAAGCGATTTTTCAGGCAAATCAGAGGATTTGGGTGCAGTGGCACGAATTTATGTTCACGAACTTTGGTTTTTGCATCCCACAAAATCCTGTTCAGGCGTTTGGGATTTTTGACCAAACTCGAGTTTAAAAATATCGATCTTTAACTGTGCTCAATACAATCTTACGTTCAAACTCAAGTTTTGGGACTTGTCAGGATTTTGATTTAAACACCACACCATTCTTAAGGTTTGGCGCCCGACCAAGCTGAATTTGCTCCAAATAATCTGTGCGAATCTCGAGCAGCAAATCTTCGGCAAATTGGCGCGATGAAGGCAATTTCAACGCCAAATTCTGTTCTCGAGTCTCGAGCCATTCGTTAAAACCGCGTTTGGCGGTGTGCTGGTTTTTGTCAAACAAGGTTTTGATTAAAGCTTCCAAACCCGAGCTTGATTTGAATGCCTGCACGCTACCGACCCACAATTCTGTTAACTGATCTGGAAAATCGACTCGCTCGAGACGCTGTTTGGTCAATTCCACGAAGGCTGGTTCAAATTCTGGAAATTCGCTGGCGACATCGCCCAGTCCGATCACCATCGACCAGTAATGCCAGTACAAACTGTCCTCCAAGCTGAGCAGTGCGGCAGGGTCACGCTCGAGTTCGAGAATTCTGGCGAGGGCAGCATCGAAGCCAACTGGTCCAAACGCACCGATGGCTTGCGGCACAATCTCGGGAATCCAGGCGTGACCGATTCGTTCCGCCTCGAGTTCGGCGGCAATCACCTCATGCACGGCTTGGCTCGCTTTGACGAGCACCAAATACGCGATTGATGAAGTCTCGAGCCGCAAGAATTCGTCTTCAGGGTTTTTCAACCACGGCAGCGCAATGATTTCTCGAGCCAGGGCGATCATTTCAGGATCAGGCTCGAGGGTTTTGATGGTTGGGGCGTCAAAAATTCCTGTGCCCTCTTTGAGTTGCAAAAGCCATTGTTCTCGGGTCATCCGTTTAGAATAACGTGGTGTCGCTTAAAGGTACAGGTTCTGGTCCACTTCCGCCGCTGCTCGAGCAGTACGTTAAACTTCGTGACGAACACGCCGAGTATCTGTTGTTTTTTCAGGTCGGCGAGTTTTTTGAGACCTTTGGCGAAGACGCCGAACGGTTCGCTCGAGCGCTGAATTTGACCTTGACGCACAAGACCAGCAAGGATTTTTCGACGCCGATGGCGGGCATTCCGATGCGTGCCGCCGATGCGCACATCGAGCGTTTGTTGAGGTTGGGCTACCGTGTGGCGGTGGCGGAACAGGTGCAAGACCCCGCGCTCGCGCAAGGTTTGGTTGACCGTGAGGTGACGCAGCTCATCACGCCAGGCACGGTGATTGACGACGCGATTTTGCACGGCGAAGAAAACTATTTGGCGGGTGTCGCCAGCGGTGACGGGTACGGGCTGGCGCTGCTTGACGTGAGCACCGGCGAGTTCAGGTGTTGTCACGTCTCGAGTCGCGGTGCGTTGTACGACGAACTGGCGCGGTATCGCCCGAGCGAGGTCTTGCTCGCGCCTGAACTTCAGGACAACACGGTGTTCTCGAACGAGTTTAATGCCAGGTTTAGAGCCATGCGCTCGAGTGCCAGTTTTGCGCCTCAGGATGCCCAGGAAGTGCTCGAGCGGCAGTTTGGCAGTCTCCCCAAAGGGCTTGAACTCGAGGCGGTTTTACGGGCTTGTGGCGCGGTGCTGGCATACGCGTCTCGGGTCGCCGAGAACCAAACACTGCCCGCTGTGCGGCGCTTGGTGCGTTACGACCCTGGAGCGCAAATGCGCCTGGACGAAACCGCGATTCGGGCGCTCGAGATTTTTGAACCCATCAACCCGACCGCCAACGAGAATGCGACGTTGTTTGGTGCGCTCAACCAAACCCGCACCGCCCCAGGTCGTCGGCGCTTGAAAGACTGGCTGCGCTCTCCCCTGCTCGACGTGAATCTGATTAACGACAGGCTCGAGGCGGTCGCCGATTTGTACCGAGACTCGAGCACCAGACATTCCATCCGCTCGAGTTTGTACCGCGCCCATGATTTGGAACGACTTGCGGCGCGGGTCGCCGCCGAACGTGCCAACGCCAGGGATTTGAACGCGCTTTGTCGCACCCTCGAGCTTGTGCCAGAGCTTCGCGCCAGCATTGCCAACCTCGAGTCAAGGCTTTTGCGTGACATTGCCAGTCGCTTAGACCCGATTGAAGAAGCCGCCAGCCTCGTGCGTGCCTCACTCGAGGAAAGCCCACCACTTCGACTGACAGACGGCGGTTTGATTCGAGACGGTTTTGACAGCGAACTCGACCAGTACCGCAAGCATTCGATGGCGGGACGCACTTGGATCGCTGCGCTCGAGGAATCCGAACGCGCCAGAACGGGCATTCACAGTTTGAAAGTTGGGTTCAACAATGTTTTCGGCTATTTTCTTGAGGTTACCAACCAGCACCGTGACCGTGTTCCAGACGATTACAAACCCGTCGCAACCCTCAAAGACCGCCAGCGTTTTACCCGCCCCGACTTGCGCGAACGCGAGCGCGAGATTCTGCACAACGAAGACCGTGCCAGCAAACGTGAGTACAGCGTGTTCCTCGAGCTTCGGGTGAGTTTGGCAAAATTTACCGAGCGCCTGCAATTTTTGGCTGGCGCTCTGGCAGAACTCGACGTGCTCGCCAACCTCGCCGAAGTCGCCAGTGAGCGTAGTTATGTGCGACCCGAGATTCTCGAGAATGGCACGGTTCAGATCGAACAGGCGCGGCATCCCGTGGTTGAGGTGGCAACCAGAGAAACCAGCAACCCGTTCATTCCAAATGACATCAACCTGTCCGACTCGAGCCGCATCACATTAATCACTGGTCCAAACATGAGTGGCAAAAGCACCTACCTGCGTCAAATTGCCCTGATCGCCCTGATGACCCAAATCGGGTCGTTCGTGCCCGCCAAAACCGCCAAAACCAGGGTTTTTGACCGTATTTACACCCGCATCGGCGCCAGTGACGACTTGGCTGGTGGCGCGAGCACTTTCATGGTCGAAATGCGCGAACTCGCCAGCATTCTGCACGGCGCGACCCCCTCGAGCCTGGTGATTCTGGACGAGGTTGGACGCGGCACGAGCACTTTCGACGGTCTGGCAATTGCCTGGGCGGCTTGCGAATTCTTGCATCAAACCAGGGCGTTCACGCTTTACGCCACGCATTATTTTGAACTGACACAACTCGAGCAGCGTCTTTCGGGCGTGGTGAATTTGCACGTCGCCGCCCAAGAAGAAGCCGCACACGGTTTGCGGTTTTACCATCAGGTCATGCCCGGACCCGCCAGCAAAAGTTACGGCGTGCAGGTCGCCAAACTTGCAGGCTTGCCACCCGAAGCCGTGGCTCGAGCCGAGGCATTGTTGAACAGCCTCGAATCCAACTCGAGTGACCGTGTGAATGTGGTCGCCAGGGAATTGCTGGCGTTGGATGTCTCGAGGTTGACGCCGATGCAGGCGCTCTCAAAGCTCGAGGAATTGCAGAAAGAGTTGCGACCAAAGGCAGGATAAACTGGCTCTCAAATCAGCAATCGATTTTGACTAAAAACTCGAGAATTTATTTCGTTTCACACAGAACTTTCCGTAACTTGAGAATTGGCATTTTTTACCACATACGGGACTTCCCAAGCATGAACTGAGCCTGCTGTACTTGTGGCAATCACTTTGGAATCATCTGGATAGAATTGCACGTGTAGAACTGGCCACGACATAGCGAATAAAGTTCCAAGGTCGTCACCTGTTTGAGCATTCCAAAACCGTATTTGACGACCTGAGCCGACGGCAGCAATGACTGAACCATCATTTGAGAAAGCAGCAAATCGCAAATACAAATGATGGCTTTTAATTTGAAGCAGTTCGATACCAGTTTTAGCATCCCAAACCCTAACAATACTGTCCTGTCCTGCTGTTAAAATTTTTAAACCGTCCAACGAAAATACAGCACTGGGAAGCTGACTTTTGGATTTGTGTCCAACGAGTCTCAAGATTTCAGTACCAGTTTCAAGATTCCAAACTCGAGCTGTACCATCTGTTACTGTAGACACGATCATTGAACCATCCGAGCTAACATCGATATCACAAACGACACAAAATCCATTGTCCGGTTCTTCGTGTTCCAAGCTTTTGATTCCTTCACCAGTTTCAAAATCCCATATAGAAACCTGGCTGCCTTGACACGTGATAATTTTTGTATCGTCCTCTAAAAACCTCACTGCATTAATAGACCATTGATGTACGTGAAGTTCCTTAAGTAAAGCTATACTTTTTACATCCCAAACTCGAATAAATCCATCTTGATGACCAGTGACAATTTTGGACTCATCAAACGTGATGCAGGCACAACCAAATATTCCATAAAACGCTTTATCTTGTAAATGGATGTCGCTTTTTGCAATAAGAAACAATTCTCGTGCATTGGCTGCATCCCAAACTCGCACTGTTTCGTCACAACCCACTGTCAATATCCTCTTGCCGTCTTTTAAAAAAACTGCGGAAGCCACATCGCCAAAATGACCTTTGAAAGTTATTGCTGGTGTACTGATCCGTTCTGGTTTCATGGTTCAATATCTCCGAGACAACCATAACAAAAAGTAGGATCAAAAGTTTCTTCAATCATTCTTTTCGACAAAATTTTCAACTTTTTTGCGATGAACTATACAAAAACAGTCTATTTTTGGATACCATACTATACAAAAATTGCAATTCTGGCTCACGAATCTTTCACAAACGCTTTCATCCGTCTCGAGTATTCACGTCCCACCTCAAGATGGTCTTTTCCCCAGAGTCTCGAGGCTGCATGAAGTCGAGTCAAACATGAATCCTGACCTCAAGAAACGGCATCAATTTCCCATAACAATTACAAAATCACGTTATCGGCATCAGTTCTACAACTTGAGACCCATCCCCCGAAAAACCCTGCATCTGGCTCGAGTTCTGCATCATGTTCACGAAAGCCAACGTGATCTCAGGGTCAAAATGCGTGCCGTTACACTCGAGCAGGTAATTGATGGTCTTTTCTTGCGTCCAGGCGGTGCGGTAGGGTCTGTCGGACATCAGGGCGTCGTACACGTCGATGATCGCAAAAATTCTGGCGGCGAGGGGAATCTCTGGTCCCTTTAAGCCGCGCGGATAACCGCTGCCATCGAATTTTTCGTGGTGCGCGTAAGGAATCTCGAGGGCAGGACGCAAAAAAGGAATTTTGGAGAGCCATTCGTTTGCCAGGACCGGATGTTGTTTCATCAGCATCCATTCTTCGGCGTCCAGTTTGCCTGGTTTTAAGAGGATACGGTCTGGCACGCCCAGTTTTCCAATGTCGTGAAGCAGCGCACCGCGTCTGATTTGGAGAATGTCCGAGTGATCTAGATTCATTTCTTTTGCCAGGGCAACGGTCAACGCGGTGACCCGCTGCGAGTGTCCTTCGGTTTCGTGGTCGCGCAAATCAATGGCGAGCGAAAGGGCTTGAATGGTGTCGTCGTAAGCACTTTGCAGGTCTTGGTTGGCGGTTTGCAGGTCGGTAAAAAGCCTCGAGTTTTCGATGGCGATGGCGGCTTGAACCGCCAGGGATTGCAAGAAGGTATTCCAGTCCTCGCCAAAGTCTGTGATGGTGCGCGTGTACAATTCGAGTACGCCTTGCAGTCCAGCCCGCGACCAGAGCGGGATCGACCAGCTCGAGCGGAAGCCTTCGGTGGCAAAGTTTGGTTGGTTATCGCCGCTCGGTTTGGCAAAATCGCTGGTCTGCACAATGTCTCGAGCCAAGGCAGCCCGCCCGGGTCGTCCTTCGCCCAGGTGGAAAGGCAGGTTTTGAATTTTTTCATAAAAACCGTTGCTGGCAACGAATTCCAGGTTGTTGTTGGCTGGTTGATGCAAGATCACGGCGGCGGCATCGACGCCAAGTTTGCTGACGCATTCTTGCAAAAAGAATTTCAAGACCGAGTCGAGGTCCAGACTGCTGGTGATGGCAAGGTCAATGTTGTGAAGTAAAGACAGTTGGCGCAGTTGTTCCTGTACTTGTTGACGCAGTGCCAGCCGCCGCAGTGTGTTGGCTGCAAGTTCGACGGCACGTTCGAGCATGTTGATCTCGGCATAATTGATAACTCGAAGGTGCGGTACGGCGACGTTTAACACGCCCAGCACATCGCTGCCTGTTTGAATCGGAATCACCGCTCCAGACCAGTGTTTGGGCACAAAATCTCGAGATTCATGGTAGATGTTCGGGCTTTGGTGTAAGTTCTCGATTCGCTCCGAAATTCTGGTGTGCACCACGCTGGCGGTGAGGCTGTCTGTTGGGAGTTTGTTGGGTTTTGGGAGGTTGACAAACCAACCTTGGGAACTCGAGATTCCAACTTTTTTGCTGACCGAATCAAACATCACGATGCTGCCAGCGTCGGTTTCCAAGCTGAGCAGCACTTCGCTTAAAAGGTTGTCGATCAGTTGTTGAACGTCGTCGGTTTCGCGCAGTCGCCAGGCGATCTGTTGAATCAGCTCGAGTTCGCGGCGGTATTCGACCGCTTCGGTCACGTCTTGTTTGATGGCGACGAAATGGCTGATGTGACCTGTTTCGTCCTTGACGGGCGTGATCGTCATTTCTTCGATGTATTCGCTGTTGTTTTTGCGGCGGTTGGTCAGTTGTCCCTGCCAGACTTCGGCGTTCATGATGGTCGTGCGCAGCGCATCGTAAAACCCTGGGGTTTGACGACCCGAATCCAGAAACCAGAGTTCCTGGTTCTGACATTCCTGCAAGCTGTAACCTGTTAAATTCGTAAAGGCAGGGTTAGCCCATTGGATCAAGCCATCTTTGTTGGTGATCACAATAGCGTTGGCGGCAGATTCCAGCACCACGGCTTGAAGCTTGAGTTGTGCTTCGGTTTTGCGGCGTTCGGTGACGTCGTGAATGATCGAGTACAACAATTCGCGTCCGTCCACCGTGATCGGTCCACTGTAAATTTCGACATCGCGGACCTCGTTGTTTTTCAGGCGTTGCTGACCAACAAAGAATTCTCGTTTGCCTGACATCGCATCCTCGAGTTCTTGTTGTAAACCTGGGACTGGCATGGAATTGATGTCTGAAACTTTGAGGTTGGTAAATTCTTCGAGGCTGTAACCGTAAAATTCGCAGGCGGCAGGGTTCGCGTCCACGATCTCCATTGTTTTTGGGTCTATAAAAAGCATCAATGCATGGTTGGAGTAAAACATTGATCGGTAACGCCATTCGCTCTCAT
>CAXTTL010000041.1:0-26627 GCA_964247135.1 uncultured Deinococcales bacterium
GTCGAGTTCCTAGACCGACATTTATGCTGCAAACATCGTGCCAGGTCGCGGCTCGAGTTCGCGCTCGAGCATGTCGCCGTGAATGTCCACAATGCCTGGAATGGCGGTCAAACCCCTGCCGTCAATGCTGGTGCCTGCGCGGCTCGGTTTGCCCTCAACGATCTCGGCAATCACCCCAGCCTCGAGCCGTATCGCGCCGCGTTCGATCACGCCCTCTGGCAGAACCAGTTTTAAATCAGTAAGCCACATAATCAAGCTCCTCGAGCGGCGTTTCCAAAGCTTCATGCGAACTTTTAATCTCCAGCCTGGCATCGATCAAACCCTGCATGTCCTCTGGATGGTGAAACACGCCGATCATGGCGACGCCGTCTTGCTTTAAAAGCTCGAGTCTGGTTTTCAGGGCGGCTCGCGCCCGAACGTCCAGCGATGCGGTGGGTTCGTCCAAGAGCAGCAGACGCCGTGGTCGAATCAGGGCGCGGGCGAGGTTGACTTTTTGCTGTTCGCCCCCCGAAAAGGTGCTCGGGTACGCCTGCCAGAGTTCGGGTTTTAAACCAAAAGTGTCGAGCATCTCCTCGGCACGCTCGAGCGACCTGGGGCGCGACATGCCATTTTGAAACAAGGGTTCAGCCACCAATTCCAGGGCGCTGACCCGAGGGCGAGGGTGCAAAAACTGCGCGACGTAACCAATTTCGCGCCGTCTGAGCCAGGCGATGTCCTCGTCGGCTGCCCTGGCAAGATCAATCAAACCGCGCGTCGATTCAAACCAGGCACTGCCAGCGCTGGGGCGATTTGAGCGGTAAATGCAGCGCAACAGGGTGCTCTTGCCGACGCCGTTCGCACCCGAAACCAGCATCAATTTCCCAGCCTCGAGCGTCGCATCGATGCCATCGAAAGCTTGCACTTCGCGCCCCAGGTGATGGATCAAAAAGCTTTTGCTGAACGACTCGAGTTTTAAAATCATGTGCTCATCCTTTGTGAGAAAGTCCTTGGGACTTCTAGGGTGTCCAGGTCTTCAATTCGTTTGACCCCGCGCCCGACCATCCGCGCAATGTCCAGCGGCATCCCGCTTTGCTGAATCGCAAAAATCGCATCATGAATGTTGTACTCGATTCGGTGATGGCAAACCTCGAGCGATTCGGTATCGAGCACCGCATAGGCGGCTCGGGTGTCACCGTCGATGCTGCGTCCAACCGCGCCAGGATTGACCACGACCCTGGAAGAAATTTGACAGGCAAAAGCTTCATGGGTGTGACCGAGCACCAGCACGTCCGCATCGACCCGACTGACCAGCAGCGCCAGCTTCTCGAGGTCCTTGCTGTCGTACCAAGCGTCCAAATACTCGATGCCCGCGTGAAGCACCGCCACGTGGAGGCTGTCAAACACAAAATCCATGCGCCACGGCAGACCGTTCAAAAACCACTTGTCTCGAGGCTCGACGTGCGTGTTCGTCCAACCAATCGCGGCACGTTTGAGCGGTTCGGTGCGCTCCGAAGAAAGGTTGCGCGAGGCGGTCTCGTGCCCCAATGCCACCGCGTGATCGTAATTGCCGCGCACGCTGGGAATGCCGTGGGCGCGAAGCAGCGCAATGGTTTCTTGCGGATTTGCGCCGTAAGTCACCAGGTCGCCGGCGCACAAAATAAAATCCACACCGTCGCAGCGAAGATCGTGCAAGACCGCCTGAAGCGCCTGAAGGTTGGCGTGAACATCCGAGATCAAACCGATTTTCACAATGCACCGTATTTCTCGAGGAAGTTCTCAATATCGCCGCGAAAATCTGGAAGCCTGGTTTTGATGGTTTCATGCGACCAATCCCACCAAGCCAATACCTCGAGGTTTTGGGCAATGTTTTTGGGAAATCGCTGTCGAATCGGTTTTGCGGGCACACCCGCCACTATCGAATACGGCGCAATGTCTTTGGTCACAACTGCACCCGCACCGATCACCGCACCGTTGCCAACCTTCACGCCCGCCATGATCGTGGCATTGTGCCCAATCCAAACATCGTGTCCAATAAAAACCGAATGCGAACGCCGCCACTCAAAAAATTCGGCATCGTCGTGACCCAGTTCAAACATCGCCGCACGGTAGGTAAAATGATGCGTGGTGGCACGCTCGAGCGGATGATTGCCAGGATTCAGGCGCACAAAACTTGCAATCGAGCAAAACTTCCCGACGCTCGAGAAATCCACCTGCGAATGCTCACCGATGTAGCTGTAATCGCCAAAACTCGAGTTTTCAATTCGGCAAAACGCCCCGATTTCGGTCCACGCGCCAAGCTCAGACGCCTTGACTCGAGCGCCAGAATGGATGGTGGGTGTGGTGGAAAGTTGGGTCATGGGTTAATTTCCGTTCGTAGCATTTTGGTTGACAAAGATCACGCCCTGTAAAATATTTTTGGATTGTCGTAGGGGCGCTGCTTGCTGCGCCCTTGTTGGGGCGCCAACATTCATCAGAGATTTCAAATTCAATTTCTTGAAAAATTTCCTGTTTGGGATAAAAACCACCAAGACGCTTAATAGGGCGAACCAATATCGCCCAAGGGTGAACACAAGGTTGTCTTGACCATAAAACGCACCTGTCTTGACCCTAAAGATGCACCTAACGGGCTGGGGCGCTTCGGGCATGGTCGCCACCCCTACAGGACATTTGTTTTGATGATTTTCGAGATTTGGAATTTTCATATTTTGATTTGGACTTTGAGACTGTCTGCTCACAACTTCGCGTGAACGAGTTGCTGCGTGTAGGCGTGTTGCGGGTCCTCGAGCACCTGATCGGTCAATCCAGATTCGACCACCCGCCCGCCGCGCATGACCATCACACGGTCTGCGAGTGTGCGAATCACGCCCAGGTCGTGCGAAACCAGAATCATGGTCATCTCGAGTTCAAATTGCAAGCGCTTGAGCGTGTCGAGCACCAGCGCCTGAACGCTGACATCCAAGCCCGTGGTCGGTTCGTCCAGCAGTAACAGTTTGGGTTTCATGGCGATGGCTTTGGCGAGTTGCACCCGTTGTTGCATCCCGCCCGAGAGGTGAATCGGCGGTTCGTCCATTCTGGCAATCGGGAATTCGCTGGCGGATAGGGATTCCCTGGCGGCGCGGCGCAGTTCGGCAAACCGTTTTTCACCCGCCAGTATCAGGCGTTCGGCGACATTGCCGCTCGAGGATTTGTGCATTCGTAGACCCAAATGCGGATTTTGGTAGACGATGCCGATGTGATGCACGCGGGTTTCACGTTTTGCGAATCTATCCAGTTCAAATAAATTCTGCCCCGACAATTCGGGAATCTCGAGGTTATACGTGCCGGTGGTTTCGGGTTCTTCAAGATTTAAAAGGCGTAAAACGGTGCTTTTTCCGCTGCCAGATTCGCCGACAATGCCCAGCACCTCGCCAGGGTAAACGTGCAGGCTGACATCCTCGAGCGCCCGAATGCTGCCGTAATGTTTGCTGAGGTTTGAAACTTGCAGCAAGGGTTGCATCTCGAGCAGTCGCGGTGCCTCCAGGGTCATCTCGAGCAAGCTCATGCGTTGCCCTTCAAAAATCCTGTGATGTAAAAATTTGTGTCGTCATCAAAATAGGTCGCGCCAATTTCGATGCCCTCACCCGCCATTTGTCGCTCGAGTTTTTGTTTCAAACCTGTGTCTGAAAGTTGATAGCTCGAGCCGCCACCATCCTGCGGAATCTCGGACATGAATTTTCCGGTCGCACCCGTGCTGGCGTCCACCCAAGCGCGTTGGTCTTCGATCTGAAATGGCACGTCATCAAACTCGAGCGGGTAGACGTTTGTATACGGTGGCACGGCGTACAGGCGTTTTTCGCGCCCCGCCGAAAGCAAAGTCAAGTGTGCCGCCTGATGGAGCTTTGGCGTGTCAAACCGTGGAATCGGACTGGGAGCCATCACATAACGCCCGTTGACCAGCACGGGGTAATCCGCGCCGTAACTGACCTCGCGGTACTTGACCAAATCTTCGTACAGCCCGAGCCACAACAGCGCGTAATCGCCGTCGGCGTGCATCTCTCGAGCGCGGGCGTAACTCGGTTCGACCGTTGATAGGATTTCTGGCATGGGGACTTGCAAGACCAAAACCTGGCGCTCATTCAGCATCTCTTCGGGAATGCGGTGGCGCGATTGAATTAGTGTTGCCTCGAGGGTATCGATGGTGGTTTTGACGCCAGTCATGCGGGCAATAAAACGGCGAAGATTGGCGGCATTCACGCTGTCGTCGTCGCCCTGATCGATCACCTTCACGGTGTGGTTTGCGCCGACCAGCGCCAGGCTGACCTGCAAACCGCCCGTCCCCCAACCTCGAGCCATCGGCACCTCGCGGCTGGCATAGGGCACCTGATAACCAGGAATGGCGATGGCTTTTAAAATTTTGCGGCGCAATTCGCGTTTGGCAAATTCGTCCAAAAAAGCATAGGAATAATCTTGGCGTTCAAACGCCAGTTGCTCGAGTTTCACGCGCCCACCTCTTCCAGTTCCGGCTTTAACGAACCGCCCGCCTGGGCTTTGCGAACGCGGTCGAGGTCGCTCGAGAAGGTCACGTAATGTGGCAGTTTGTAATGGATGCAAAAGCCCGATGCCTCGACGGGTTCGGTGTGCGACAGCACGAATTCTTCGGTGTGCGCTGGGTGCGGGTTGGGCAGGCTCATGGCGACATCGAGCATGGAGGCGGCAATCAATTTGGTCTCGTTCCAGCCCAGGCACGCCGCAAATCCCAGGCTCAGTTCGGGCGGGGTTTTGCCGCTCGAGAATGGGGTCACGACCTCGGCGCTCGAGACGCGAACCCGCCCAGCCGAAAATACCGCGCCCGTGATCGGATGCTCGAGTTGCACCTCGGCGTAAGCAAGGCGCACCTCGTTGACGGTCGGGTGAATCCCGCCGTAACCGCGCATGTTGGAATAACCCAGCGCCAAGATGCCGCCCGTGTCCGCCCGCGCAAGCGCCTGCAAGCGTTGCGCCCTGGGCGCGGGATAAATCGGTGGTTCGCGGGTGATGTCGGGCAGTGCAGCCACCTCTCGAGCCGTGTTGACGGCTGGCTCGAGTTCGCCACCAAGCAAGCCAACCTCGCGCTGCCAGTCGGTCAGTTTTGGGTAACTCGAGGGTGCGGCATCTTTGACCTCGAGTTTCGGCTCTTGGGTTGTTTCGGTTTCCAATACCTCGAGTTTGAGAACGCGGTGGCTGTAATCGAGCGTTGGTCCCAGAATTTGCCCGCCAGGAATGTCTTTGAACGCCGCGCTGATGCGCCGCACGACCATCGATTTTTCACTCGAGATTGGCAGGGCATAACACAGCCTCGGTTGCGTGCTGCGGTAGGCGCGAAGCAATAAGACCGCCTCGTACAAGTCGCCGCCCGTTTGTGCGAGCGCCAGCGCCGCCAGTTCGGGCGCGTACAACGAACCCTCGCCCATGACCCGATCCACCAAATACGGCATGTGCTTTTCAATGGCGCGAATGTGCTCGCGTTTCAAATCACCATTCAACAGGCGGTACAAGCTTTCACTATTTTGAATCGCCTGTTCGCCACCTCGAGCCGCCACATAAGCCATCAGTTGCCGCCCAAAATTTCGAGTTTGGTGCTGCGCGGAATGCCCACAAGCTTGCATTCGGCATGATCTCGAGCCACCAGCAACAAGTCCCAACCGAGCGGAAAGCTGACGATTCGGTTGCGGAGTTTAAAGACCTCGGGCGGCAAACCAGCCACTTCGAGATTGGTCTTGTCTTGAATGCCCGCACCCGATAACTCGAGCTTTAGCCCAGATGAGAACCCGCAGGCGATCACCAAGGTCGCGCTCTGGTCTGGATTGAGCAGCGTTCCAATCGGCGCGGATTCCAGCAAAAACAATTGCTCGAGCGAAAATGATGGGTAAAACTGATAGGCGGCTCGGTCGGCTGCCTCGCAATGGGCGCCAGTCTTTTTGAATTTGGAACTGAGCGCGGTATCGGGCGTGAAAAAACTCGTCTCGAGGTCGAGCACGGTTTCGGCTATTGTCTCAAGTCCTGTTAAGTCGTGCTCGAGTGACGCAAAATGCTGAATTTCGCCAGGTCTTGAGAGCGCCCACATGAGCGCCGTAAAGGTCTGCTGCGAACGGGATTCTTGCTCGGTCAGGGTTGGCACAGCCATCAAAATGTCTCCATCTGTACACGGGTGCTTTCGACCTGAGCCAGCAAGTTGTGGTCTTGAAGCTCGAGGATTGATCGCTGGGCTGTCACAAACTCGAGAATCTGTGCTTGCGCCAAACCTTCGGTCCATGCCGCATCCAAAATGGCAATCGCCAGCGCCAACTCGAGGTCGCGCCCGAGCACCGCGTTGTAACCTTCAGACTTCCCAAGTTTCACTCGAGCGACACTTAAGAGCACTTCGCCCAAATGAAAGGTGGTTCCCTGGGCGCTGTCCACGGCGGGCAGCATCGCCAAACCCGTGCGATTCTCGAGGACGGTTAAACCGTATGGCTCGAGTTCTGGCAGCAAATCATCGGTGAAGATTTTGATGGCTTCGGGATTTGAATTGTTCAAAATTGAAAGCATTTCTGCCTGAACCAGATTCATGTCAATCGCTCCCGAATTTTGGATGACAGGAAATCGACAAAAAACACCGAGATCACGATCAGGGAAATAATCGCGCCTGCGGCTGGGAAATCAAAACCGCGAAGCGCCTCGTTCAAGAAAAACCCGATGCCGCCAGCGCCGACCAAACCGAGCACCTGCGCCGCGCGAACGTTGGATTCAAAACGGTACAAGGTCATGGAGGCGATGTGCGGCAAGACCTGCGGAAAAACGCCGTGGGTAAAAGCTTGAAAGGCGTTGCCGCCCGCCGCCCGCACGGCTTCGATCTGCCCTGCATCCACGGTCTCGATGCCCTCAGAAAACAACTTGGCAAGAATGCCAGTGGTGTAGACCGCCAGCGCCAGAATGCCCGGAAAAGGTCCCAGACCGACCGCGACCACAAAGACCAACGCCAGCACGAACTCTGGCACGGCACGCAACAAATCGAGCACGCGACGGGTGAGAAAGTAAATCACCGGATGCGGGCTGGTGTTTTTCGCCCCCAGAATTGAAAGTCCAATTGCAGGTACAATCGCCAGCGCCGTACCCCACATTGCCATTTTGATGGTCAGTAAAATTTGCTCGAGGTATTCTGGAAACCTCGAGAAATTGGGGGGTATAAATCCAGAGTTGGGCTTTTCGGCTGTCCCGAACAGCAACTTCCAGGATTCGCCAACGCCCTGCAACAATTTACCAACACTGATTTCCGTGCCAAAAAATGCCCAGACCATCAACGCCGCAATGCCGAGCCACATGACGGTGCTCAGCAAGCGTTGGCGTTTGACTTTGGCTGGCGCCTCAATATTGATGGATTGAACACTTGTCATGGATTCCTTGAAAAATAATTCTGGATTTGTCTTTTTGAAAAGCGCTTGGGAGCATCAAACCCGATGCTCCCAAATGCACCGTATGACCCAAAAACTTACCCTCGAGCGATTCACAACGTTTTCAGATTGCTGAACTCGAGTTCTGAGATGAATCTCGGGGGGTGTCAGCCTCGAGACTCTGGAGGCTTACTTCTTGAGTTGCTTTTTGACTTCTCGGGCGTCACGAATGGGGTCGAAGTCTTTGTCGTCCACGGGCAGGTAGCCTTTGATGTTGAACGCGTCCAGACCTTTGGGGTCTTTGAAGTTCAAGAAGGCGTCTTTGATGGCTTTGCGCAGGCTTTCTGGCAGGTCTTTACGGACGGCGGTTGGACCGTTTGGAATCGGTTTGGAAGTCCAGATGGTCCGCACATCGCTGGCTTTGATGACGCCCTTGTCGATGGCGGTTTGCAGGCTTTGATCGTTGCTCGCACCCGCATCGACTTTGCCGCCGGCGATTGAAAGAATCGAGTTTTCATGCGAACCGGCGAAGATCACCTTGCTGAAATAATCGTCGGGTTTGATTTTCAAATCTTTCAAAAAGTACACCAGCGGAATCAGGTAGCCCGAGGTGCTTTCTGGGTCCACGAACGAGAAGGTCTTGCCTTTGAGGTCAGCAACGGTTTTGATGGCGCTGTCGGCTTTGGTCATGATCAGGCTCTTGTACGAAGCGCCGCCCTTGATGTTGTTGGCAATCACCAAGGCTTCAACGTTGCCATCGCTTTGTTCAACGGCATCGAGGTAGGAGTTTGCACCGTAATCGGCAAGTTCAACCTGCTTGGCTTTTTGCGCCAAAATAACGGCGGTGTAATCCGCACCGTTTTGAAATTTAACCTTCAAGCCCAAGCTCTTCTCGAGGTGCGCGATCAACGGGGCGTAACGCTGCGTGGCATCCTTGCTGGCTTCGCTGGGGACGGCGGCGTAACGCAATTCCTCGGGCCAGCCCGTGCGGTCTTGCGCGGCAACGTTCTGAAGTCCCAAACCGAGGGCTGCGATAGCCAATGCGCCAATACCAAGTGCTGTCAATTTCTTCATTTCCACTCCTTTTTGCTTCTCGAGTTCGAGAGTCCTGCCGGGTCGTGCGTATAAGAATTGATGGTGAATTGATTGGTGATTGCGGCGCTCGAGACTGGGGTTGAGATTGGCATGGAAACCACTGGACGCTCGAGATTTAAGTTTTCGATTTCGCTGGGTTCGTTTTCGCCGTAATAAAGTGCCCGAGCCGCCTCATCGTCGAGTTGATCGGCGCGACCATCGAAGACCACCTGCCCGGCGCGTAAGCCAACAACGCGCTCGGCGTAATCGCGCACGGCATCGAGGTGATGGAGGTTGACCAAGACCGCAATTTGGTCTTGTTGTTGAATATCGCGCAGCAAATTCATGACCTGTTCGCTGGATTTTGGATCGAGTGCCGAAATCGGTTCGTCCGCCAAAATCAGTTTGGGTTGTTGCGCCAACGCCCGAGCAATGCCCACACGCTGCTGTTGCCCGCCCGAGAGCGTGTCCGCCCGCTGCCAAGCCTGTTCTGCCATGCCAACCCGCTCGAGCAGCCGCATGGCAAGTTCGCGGTCCGTTCTTGAGTAGGCTTTAAAACTCGAACGCAGGGTTCCCATGAAACCCAAACGCCCGATCAGCACATTCTCGAATGCCGTCAAACGCCTGACCAGATTGAATTGCTGAAAGACCATGCCGATCTTGCGACGCTCGAGCCGAACGACCGAATCGCTCGCCTTGGTGATCTCTGTGTTCTCGAGCCAGACCCGTCCGCTGCTGGGTCGCACCAAGCCATTCAAAACCCGCATCAAGGTGCTTTTGCCCGCGCCGCTCGGTCCGATCAGCGCCGTGAAATGCTGCCCACCAAACTCGAGGTTGAGGTTTTGAAGCGCCAAAGTGCCGTTCGCATACTGGTGACTGACCTGTTCGAGACGAATCAAAACGCACCCCCGACCAAAGTGTTGGTCGATTTAAAATTAAGCGCCAATTGTCATGGCAAAGTATGCCAGCAAGGTGTTTGCCCAGACGTTCATGTTCTTCAATCTCGAGCCTCTCAAAACATCAAAAAGCCAGCGCATATCGCGCTGGCTTTCGGTACGGGTTGGTTACTTTTTGATGGCGCTGTTGTAACGGTCCAGCGCCGCGTCCGCTTTGGCTTTGGCATCTTTCAGCGCCTCGGCGGCGGGCTTACCCTTGATGGCTTCCTCGATGGCACCAGCCACGTACTGACGAATCTCTGGGAACGCGCCAGCCAAGCATCCCGCCGAGTAATTGTTGACTTTGGTCGTCTCGAGCTGACGCAGTGCCGTCTCGAAGTTTGGTTGCTTGACGTGCGCCTGAACCACGTTTGGCAATTGTGCAACGCCCTTGATGACCGGAAAATAACCCGTGCCGAGGTGCCATTTGGCTTGGGATTGCGGCTTCAAGAGGAAGCTGATAAAGCCCCAGGTGGATTTGAGTTCATCTGCGCTCTGACCTTTCATGGCGTACAAACTCGCGCCGCCAATCGCCACGCCGTTGCGCTCTTTCAGGTATGGGAAAAACGCAGTGCGCGTCTCGAATTTGCCGCCGACAAGTTTCAACAAACCAGTCAGCGAGGCGGTCGATTGCGCGACAATCGCGGCTTTTTCCTGAGCAAACGCGGCTTGGGCATTGTCGCCGCTGCGTCCAATGTTTGCCATCACGCCGTCTTTGACCAATCGCGCCCACCAGTCCACAAAGGCGACATCGGCGGGGTTGGTGAAATTCATCTCCGAGGCTCGGGCTTTGCGTCCGTTTTCGTTGTTGCAAAAATACTCGCCGGAGTTGTACGAGAATTGCTCGACAAACCAGGAGTCAATCGGAATGGCGATGCCGTAACGCAAGGTTGCGCCGCTGGCATCTTTGATGGTGAGTTTCCGTGCGGCTGCCTCGAGGTCGGAGAGTCGCCAAGAGTTGCGGTACGGAATGCCCGCCTTCGCCAGCATCGCCGTGTTCATGTACAACAGCGGGTTGGAGGAATTGAACGGCATGGCGTTCAGTTTGCCGTCCACCGTGTAGTAATTGCGCGGTTGCGGCACAAATTGCTCGAGGTCGAAGTTGTTGGCTTTGGCGATGTTCTCGAGCGGCTCAATCGCGCCGCTGTCGACCATCGTGCGCGAACCGATGTCGTAGACCTGAATCAGATTGGGGACTTTGCCCGCACGAATGCCCGCAAGCAGTTTGTTGATGCCGTCGTCGTAGCTGCCGACGTAGGTGCTTTTGACGGTCGTGGCGGTTTGCGAGTCGTTGAACTCTTTGACCAGCCCCTCGACCCGTTCGCCGAGCACGCCGCCCATCGAATGCCAGAATTGAATTTCGGTTTTGGCGTTTTGTTGCGCCAACGCCATTGACAATGCCACCGCTGCGCCCACAATCACAATTTTCTTCATACATCCTCCTCTGTCTCGGGTGGTACAGCTCAAGCCGTACCGCCCGATGCGTTCACACCCCAGAATCTCGAGGTCGAAAAGCCATTGTTTGGTTTAACCCTTCAAGCCGCCGAGCGCGATGCCGTTGACGAACGCCTTTTGAGCCAACAAGAATGCAAGCAAGGTCGGCAGCAGCACCAAGATCGCTCCAGCCGCCACGACGTTCCACTGCGAACCCTCGGCGGACACCAGGTTGCTGACCGCAATTTGGGCGGTCTGCATCTCTTTGGATTGGGTGGTCACCAGTGGCCAGAGGTACATGTTCCAGGCGCCCAGAAAAGTCAGCGCCGCCAGTGCGCCGAGCGCGGAGCTGGCGAGCGGAATCGCCACGTGCCAGAGAATCCGAAAATGTCCCGCACCGTCAATTTTGGCGGCGTCAAACAAATCTTGCGGCAGGCTTTTTAAAAATTGGCGCATCAAAAAAATCCCCAGCGGGCTGGCGATAAACGGCACGATCAAGGCGGTGTAGGTATCCAGCCAACCCAGCGAATTGACGTGCAAGTACAGCGGCAAAAAAGTGATCTCGCCAGGCACCAGCAAAAGACCGACAATCGCGCCAAAAATGAGTTCGCGGTGTGGCAATTGCACCCTCGCCAGCGCGTAACCCGCCGTGCTCGAGGTGATGACCACACCGAGCGTAATCAAGCTCGAGGTCAGAAAACTGTTCAACAAATAATGCCCGAGCGGGTAACTGGTCAGTGCCAAACGGTAAGGCTCGAGGGTGAAATGTGGCGGGAAAAAAGTGGGCGCGTACAAATCGGCGTCGGAGCGCAAGCTGGCGGAGAATAATGTCAGCAGGGGCAAAACGATCACGAAGGCGTAAGCGCTGACCATCAGGTAAAACGGAAGACGTTTCAACAAGCTCGAGAAATTGATTGGTTTGATGCTTGGATTTGGCTCGAGGTTCTGGATCATTCGTAATGCACCTTCCGTCCAAAAAATCGAAATTGCAGTGCGGCAAGCAGCAGCAACGCCAAGAACAAGGTCAGCCCTTCGGCAGCGGCATAGGTAAAACGAAAGTTAAAAAAGGCGTCTTGGTACACGCGGTAAACCCAGACGAAGGTGCTCTCGGCGGGACCGCCTTTGGTGAGCAAATGAATTTGTCCAAACGCGGTCAAGCTGCGAAACAAGGTCAGCAAACCGACCAAAAACAGTGTGGGCGAAAGCAGCGGCAGGGTGATCTTCCAAAACTGTACCCAACCCGTCGCGCCGTCGAGCCGTGCCGCCTCGTACAAGTCTTCGGGGATGCCTTGAAGCCCTGCCGTCAGCAAAATGGCGACGAAACCCACCCCAGCCCAGGCGGTGATCACCCCGAGCGTCCAAATGGCGTAACTGGGGTCGGTTAACCACGGTTGCACGGGCAAACCCAGCGCACGAACAATCCAATTTGCCCAACCCGACAGTGGATTTAAAAACCAACCCCAAGCCACCGCCGCCACCGAGGTCGGTACAGCCGTGGTCAGGAAAAAAAGTGTCCGGTAAAAGTTTGAACCCACAAAAGGTCGCCAGACCAGCAGCGCCGCAATCAAACCCAGCAGCAGCTCAAGAGGCGCGACCAGCAAGGTAAATTTGAGTGTGGTGAAAACGCTGGCGAGAAATTCTGGGCGTGATGCCAGCTCGAGGTAATTGGCAAAGCCAGCCCATTCTCTGGACTTGCCAAACGGGTCTTCGCGCTGAAAAGACAGCACTGCCCCCGAAATGGTCGGATAGACAATAAAGCTCAAAAGCAGGATCACGGCGGGCGAAAGCAGCAACAAACCCTCGAGCCATTCGCTTTTTGCAGGCTTCACCCTCGAGCTTCGCGGGGCAAGCGAAGCCGAATTTTGGGTTGAAGCGCTTTGGTTCATGACAGGACGCTAGCAAGCAATTGTCATTTGATTGTCTGTTGGTTTGGATGAAAAAATGAAGCGCAAAGGCTTTTGCCTTTAAAGATTTAAGCCAGGGCTGATTTTGACCTGATAAAGACCCTCTAGGCTGCCGAAATCATGAGATTAATTCAAGATCAACACTCCACGCGTCAAATGGTGCTCGAGGGTGCGTTTAACGTTCGAGAACTGGGCGGCTTGACGACTGGTGCTGGGCTGCAAACCCGCACCCATCAATTCTTGCGTGCCGATAGCCTTCACGCGCTCAGTCCAGCCTCGCGGTCAAGGCTGCTCGAGTACGGCTTGAAAACCGTGATCGATTTGCGCACCAGCCAGGAGGTAAGCCAAGACCCCATTCCGTTTGCCGATCACGAAAATGTTCGGTACGTCAATATTTCGTTGTTTGAAACAATTTTGCAAAACCCAAACGCCGACACGATGTCCTCCCTCGAGAGCCTCTATATTGCCGCGCTCGACCACTGCCAAACCGCGATTCGAGAGGTACTCGAGACGCTGGCGACCAGCCAATCGGTGACGTTGTTTCATTGCACGGCGGGCAAAGACCGCACAGGGATTATTGCCGCACTCCTTTTGGCAAATGCGGGGGTTTCTGAGGCGGCAATCACCCACGACTACGCCTTGACCGAACAACTTGCCAAACCGATGCTCGAGCGACTGCTGGGTGAAGCCGTCAAAAAGGGGATAGACAAAGATTTTTATGCCAAACTCTTGACTTCAAACGCCCAGACCATCCAAGCCGCGCTCTGGTATCTCGAGTCTCGGTTCGGCAGCATTGAGGGCTATCTTCAAGAAGGTCTGGGAATCGAACGAGGGGTTTTAGATACCTTGAGGTTAAAAATGCTCGAGGATTAACCCGAGCACTTAAAATCGATCAACATTCTTTAACTGAGGTAACTCTGGCGCAACCTGACCCGCAGTTGCATCAGCTTTTCTTGAACTGGCAGCAAACGCAAGTTTTCAATTTCGGTCTGAAAATCTTGCTGCTGAGCTGCGGTGACGCTGCGATCTCGAACCAAGTCGCGCAAAATCGCCTCGCACTCGAGCAAAACATCCAGGCGGTACGCCCGTTCGTGTCTGGCTCGAACTCGTTCCAAGCGGGGTTCTATCAGCTCGTAAGTGAACATGGCTTAACCTTACACTTTACAAAAATCCAAACATTGCAAGCTGGGTCGCAATCACCCGAGATGCGATTTTGGTGTGGTCAATCTCGAGAGAACAGGCTTGAGCATTACGGTCTATCTTGAATAAACCTGCACTCGGTTTAAACACGTCAATTCGCCATACGATTTGTCATGGACACGATTTTGGCAGGCGTTATCTTGCATGGTATTTTGTTAGAGACCAAGTACTGTGGCGTGATTCTTGGATGGAATTACCCCGAGTTCATGTTTTGCAGACAAGCGTTTCAGGTACTCCACCCGCTTTGGCTCGAACGGGTCGCGTGAAGTGTTTGAACCTCGCCAACTCATCAGCACGGTGGGTTCTGGCAGTTGAAACAATGGGTATTTGTCCGTCGCCCGCAGCCACCAATCCCAATCCCAGTAATTGCCCATCTGCGGGTCGAACATGCCCAATTCTTGATGAAGCGCTTTGTGATACGCCACACCAGAAGTTAACAGCGTATTGTCGCGCCTTAAGGATTCAACCGTCGTCACAGGATCAAACACCCGTCGTTCAAGCTCAACCCAACCAGCCTCGAGTTGCTCTTCGAGCAGCAGCCAGCCATTTCGGTACACCAAAGCTTTTTGCTGGCTCAATACCGCAATCACTTTCTCGAGGTGTGCGCTGTCCAGCCAGCGGTCATCGTCGTCGAGCAGGTGAATCAGATCGGCACCCGCCAAGTCCAGTCCATGATTTCGGGCGTCCACCTGCCCAGAACCCGCGTTCTCAACCGCCAGCACTCGAGCATCGTTGAGGCTTTGCGCCGCCTCGATGCCCGTGCCGTCGCCGTCGTCCACCACCACCATCTGCCAGTTTTGCAGGCTTTGCCCTTGGACATTTTTGATTGTGCGCAGCAGCAAATCGGCGCGGTTGCGGGTTGGGGTGATGAGGCTGATCTGGGGGCGCATAACCGTAGCTTCAAGATATTCTGTCAGCTTCTTGTCAGCCGCAAAAACCCGTTAAACTCGAGAGACGATGTTAAGCATCATCAGCGTCAAATTTGGCTCGAGCCTCTGGCTTTTACAAAACCTCGAGTTGATTCGCCGCCTCAACCCAGATTCGCAATATGATTTTTTTGTGGTCAACAACGATTCAGACCCAAACTTTAAGCCATCGCCCGAGATCAAGGTTTTGCCCGCCGCCCCTCGGGTTTTAAAAGCCGACAAGGGCAGTTATCATCATGCTGCGGCGCTGAACAGCGCACTGCCTTTGGTCAAAACGCGGTTTTTACTGATCCTCGACCCAGATTTTTATGTGATTGTCCCAAACTGGATTGAAGCTGTGATTGACAACATGACAGCCCAAGGTTTGGCGTGTTTTGGTTCAACCTGGCATCCGCGTTGGACCTACCAATACCGCTATTTTCCCAGCGTTCACTTTATGCTCTTTGACCTCGAGAAAATCCCGCTCGAGACGCTGGATTTCACCCCTGACATCGGGGTCGGCTGGTGGGACAGAACGCTTTCGCAAAGCCAGATTCCAGCCTCACTCAAAACCATATTGCAAATTGGCACATTCCGCGACACGGGTTCTCGGGTGCAACGCCGTTACCGAGAAACCAAAACCGAGTGTTTGCAGGTGCACTTTGATGCCCAAACCGCACGCTCGGGCTTTGATGGGTTGCAAAAACTTTCGTTGGGTTTACCAGACCGACTGAGCATGATTCCAAAACGGAAAAACCATTTCACCAGCCAAAGTTTTTTGCGCGGCAGCTCACCTTACGCGTACCAGCAACAGTGGGAAGAATTCTTTTGGCAGGGCAAACCGTTCGCCTTTCATTTGCGACTGGTTGGACGCGACTCGGCACTCGAGGATCAAAGCGAATTGGACAGGATTCTCAGACGCCTTGCAAATCCATGACATAAAAGCGGTTGACTCGAGGGCATGACACCGCTCGAGATCACGATGGTTGGCGCCGGTTACGTTGGACTTTCGAGCGCCGTCGCTCTGGCATTGGCTGGGCACCGCGTGAATTTGATTGAACGCAACCCTGAACGTTTGCAAAGTTTGCAATCTGGTCGAATCCCATTTCTCGAGCCTGACCTCGAAATTGCCTTTCGAGACGCTCAAAACAACATCTGCATCGCCGCAAACCTCGAGCACGCCATCAAATCCTCGAGCATTGTCATGCTGGCGGTTGGCACACCGCCCACGCCCGCGCATGGTGCTGATTTGAGTCAGGTCTTTATGGCACTCGAGGATATTGCACCATATCTTGACCAAATACCACGGGTGATTGTCGTGAAATCCACCGTGCCCGTCGGTACGAATGCCGAGGTCAAGACTTTCTTGGAAGCTCGAGTACCCAATGCCGTGTTTGCGGTTGCGAGCAATCCAGAATTTTTGCGCCAAGGTCGCGCCCTGCGCGATGCGCTGTTTCCGGACCGAATTGTGATTGGCGCAAGCGAACCTTGGGCACTCGAATTGTTGCGCCAACTTTACGCCCCGTTGCAACACGCCTCCGTTCCCGAAACCCTCGAACAATTCCGTCCGACGCAGCCCATCCCGCTGCTCGAGATCAGCCCCGAAAGCGCCGAGCTTGCCAAGTACGCCGCCAATGCGTTTTTGGCAATGAAAATCAGTTTTATCAACGAAATCGCCAACGTCTGCGCCGGAACTGGGGCGGACGTGTCTGAGATCAAAGCGGTGCTCGAGCGGGACAAACGCATCGGTGGGGATTTTTTGCAGGCTGGGTTGGGTTACGGCGGTTCGTGTTTTCCCAAAGACACCCGAGCCTTGTCCCAAATTGCCTTGCGCAGCGGTTACGAATTTCGGTTGCTGCGAGCCGTGATCGAAGTCAACGCGGAACAACGTTTTCGGGTCTTGAGACAACTCGAAGAGCGCCTGGGCGGGTTTCGCGGCAAACGCATTGCGGTGCTTGGACTGACCTTCAAACCCAACACCGACGACTTACGCGAATCGCTGGGCGTGGACATTGCGCTCGAGCTGCAAGCCAGGGGCGCAATGGTCAAAGCGCACGACCCGACACCGCTCAAGCTCGAGCAGATCGACTGCTCGAGCAACCTGAGTGGGTGCCTGACTGGGGTTGACGCGGCGATTTTGGTGACGGAATGGGACGAGTACCGTAACGCAAACTGGAAAGACCTGGGTTGTCTGATGCGCCGCAAATTAATCTTGGACGGACGCAATGCGCTCAAAGCTCGAGCCATGCTGGCGGCAGGTTTTGAATACCTTGGGGTTGGCACTAACACCTGAACCAAACCCGAGACGGAACAGCTTGCGTTTTGCACAGCCGTTAATTTCGACGGACCACCCGCCACAGGCTGACCCCAAGAAAGCCGAGCACGACCCCTGGCAGGATCAACCAAGACCCCTCGAGCTTTGCCAGCAAGCCTGTCAAGATGAGTGCGACCACCACCGCCGCCGCGACCGTCCAATCGTCACCGACAATAAAATCGTACCAAAAGCGCAAGAACCCAAGAATGTAGTTCATGCTTTGGCTCCGCTCAGGGTGGTGCGGGCAAGTTTCTCGCGGCGCAAAACATACACGTAAAGCAGCGAAGCCAGCGAGTAGACCAGCAAAATGCCAATGATCGAGGCATCCGCGCCAGGCAAATGCGCCCCCGCGCCCTCGGCAGCCCAGAACGTCCCGAAGCTCGAGAGCATCAAGCCGACCGCGAATTTTAAGCTGTTCTCGGGGACTCGGCTGAGCGGTTTGTGCAAGATTGCACCCGCGATCAGCACAACCAGCAAGGCGCTGGCAGCCCCGAGCGCGGCAAGGTCAAGCCGCTTGGCGCTGGCACCAAAGGTCACGACAATAAATGCCACCTCAAGCCCCTCGAGCAACACACTTTTGAAACTCAGGGTAAAACCGTACCAGTCAAGACCGGCTCGGGCATCGAGAGCTTGCTTTTTGGCGGCTTCGGTTTCGGCGAGGAAGGTCGCGTCTTCATCGTGCAGCGCCTTGAAACCGCTGGCTCTGAGGATGGCTTTGCGCCACCACTGCACCCCAAAAACCAGCAGCAGCCCGCCGACAATCAAACGCAGCGTCTCGAGCGGGATGAGCGCCAGACTTGGACCAAAAACCGCCACAATCACAATCAGGGCAGCCAGCGCGGCGGCGGTGCCAGTCAAAGCCGAACGCCAACCTCGGGTCAGACCGACCGCCAGCACGATGGTCAGGGCTTCGACCATTTCGACGGCGCTGGCGAGAAAAGCGGCGAGGAACAAAAACCATTCACTCATATCTAAACTCCTCGGTCAGCAAGTGGCTGATGCACTTCAAATGCGTTCGTGAGACAGGGTTGCCAATCAAGTTCGTGACAGTCAAAAACAGACTGTCACGAACTTGTATCACTTTATACCCCATAACATCCTAAAGTTTCCAAGAGCCATCAAAGGGGTGAGCATATGTTGCGACGGTTCTATTTTCGACTGGTCACGGCGGTACTGTTGGCATCGTTGAGTTTCGGAGGGACAACCATGACCCAGGCAAACAATCCTGAGCAAACCCAGGTCGAAGCCAGGTTGCGCCAGTTTGATCAACTGGTTCATGCCCTAAACGCCAAGGCAATCGCGGGCATGTTTGACCCAGACGGCGAAATTCAGCACGAGCATCAAACCCCGACCCGTGGTCGTGAGGCGATTGAAAGTTTGTACGCCAGTTTTTCAAAGTATCAAATTCTCGAGAACGACACGACCCCAATCGGGACGTTGGTCTACGGCAATTTGGCAGTGCAGGTTGGTTCGTATCACCAAAAAGTCAAAACCCCAGATGGCGCATCGGTCGAGGTCTCAGGATCATTCCAAGCCGACTGGATGCGGTCAGGCTCAAAAGATTGGTTGATCAAACGCATGGCAACCACTTCACCCTAAGCCTTAAATCGGGCGTCCTGAGATCACCTCAAGGATTTTTTGGCTTGCTCGAGTTTTCTGATCGGGTCGTACTCGGCATCGCTGGCTGGCGCAAAACTTTTGAGACCGATGCGCGTCAGGGCTTTTTTATCATGAAATGACAGCACGGCTTCGCGCAGCGCTTTTTGCAAACTTGGCGGCAGGTCTTTGCGGTACGCCAGCGGAAACGTGGGAATGGTTTCGGATGTCCAGAGGATGTTGAGCGCCTTGATGTTCTTGATCTCGCCGTCACGAATCGCCACGTCGATTTCGCGGTCGTTGGTGGCGGCAACACTGACTTCGCCCTCGATCACGCTTTCGATGTTGGCTTCGTGCGAACCGCCAAACGAAACATTTTTAAAGTAGGTTTCGGGTTTGATCTTCAGGTCGCGCACCAAATGCAGCCACGGCAGCAGGTAGCCCGAGGCGCTTTCGGGATCGACAAAGGCGAAACTTTTGCCCTTGGCGTCGCTCAGGGTTTTGATGCCGCTGTCCGCCCTCGAGACGATCAACGAATGATAACCAAGCCCCGTTTTGATCGTGTTTTCCCTGGCAAACGCCACCGCCCCGCCGCGCTCTGCCGCCTGAACATACGCCAGCGGTCCCATGTAGGCAAAATCGAGTTTTTGTGACGCCATGCCAACAATCACCGCCAGGTAATCGGGTCCAAAGTAAGGTTTGATTTTCAAACCCAATTTTTGCTCGAGGTGATCGATCAGCGGTTTAAAACGCTCCCTGGACTCGAGGCTGGCTTCGGCGGGAATGATGCCAAAGGTCAGGGTCGAAGCCCATCCCGTGCGATCTGGGACGCTTTGGAGGCTATTTGTATTGGCTCGAGTCTTGCTTGGCGCGGCTTGGCTGGCAAACATCAGGCTGGTTGCAATTAAACCAAACGCCATCACTCCAAAAAATTTCATTGAGTCTCCCTCCAAAAAAACCCGAGATGCCAAATCAATCTTGGCATCTCGAGCAAGCTGATTTAACGGGTGGCGCTGTCGCTGTAAGGGTCGGTCAAGCCAACCGACTTGGAGAGGTTATTGACCACCGTCTGCACCGCAGCACTTGGTTTGGACATCTGAACGTTCTTCCAGTGGCGGTAGGCGCGTTGGGCTTCGGTGTTGAGTGGGTTGGCTCGAGCGCTCATTTTGACGGCTGGCATTGGGCTGTTCTCGCCCTTGACGGCGTGCCAAATGATGTCATTGAAGACCCGTTCGTCCACCGCATCGGCTTTTGCCAAATTCAAGCCGTTGGAGAGTTTGGCTTTGTACGCCAGCAGCGTGTTCATGGTATCAAGCGGTTGTTTTGGCACGACCGACTTGTAGGGCGCAAGGTTTGGCGCGTCTTGAAAGGTGGCGATCATCGGCGTGGCGGCGGCATCAAACTGGGTCATCGGCGGCAAGCCCAAAATCAGTTCAATCGTGCGCAACATTGAGGTGGTCGA
Organism: uncultured Deinococcales bacterium; assembly: GCA_964247135.1. Taxonomy (GTDB): domain Bacteria; phylum Deinococcota; class Deinococci; order Deinococcales; family JAAFIG01; genus JANXTZ01. Next base: position 20,192 of record CAXTTL010000041.1, read on the forward strand.
GTACATCGTGTGGTCGCGGACGTTGCGTTTGCTGTAGGCGCTGATGGCGAGCGCGGGCATACGGTGTGCGTCCACGTGATCCGCCCCGTTTTGCGCGTCATCCTCGAGCACGAAAATGGCGGTGTCTTTCCAGTAAACGCTGTTTGAAACCGCTTCGACCAGTTTCCCGAGCGCCAGGTCGTTGTCGGCGACGTAGGCGGCTGGAATCGGCGAACCGACCCGGGTGCCATTGGTGTGATCCCTGGGCAGGCGCACCACCGAAAGTTGCGGCAGTTTGCCGTCTTTCACGTAACCGTCAAACTCTTGCTTCCAGGCGTCAAAACGAACCTGATCGCTGATTGCCATGCTGTAACCTGGGAAGGTTGGCGAGAGCCGACCCTCGAGCGCGGTGGCAAAAAGGGTTGGTTTGACGTTGGGTGCGGCGCTGGCGAAATCGTTGAACTCACCGTAGGAGCGGTAATCCAAACCGGCGCGTTTGGCATAATCGAACAGGTAGCCGCCGGCTGGGGCGCTGGCGGTCGAACCCATCTCGAAGTCGTAATCGCGCCCCCTGGGCGAGTAATTTGCCACCCAGTTGCGTTGGGTGTATTGCGTGGCAATCGCGCCCATCGTCCAGTTGTGACCGTCGGCGCTGACCTCGGCATCGGCGTAAAAGTTATCCAGCAAACCAAACTCGAGCGCCAGGGCGTGTTGGTTGGGGGTGACGTCCTGCCCGAACAACTCGAGGCTGGGGTCTCCGTTGCCCTCGGTCAGGCTGCCGTACAGTTGGTCGTAGGTGCGGTTTTCTTTGATCACATAAATCACGTGCTTGATCGGACTTGGGTCGCCGGCGCGAAGCGGAATGGCGTGCGGCGTGCTTGATGCCGCTCGAGCCAGCACGCCTTTGGTGTTCTCCAGACCGTTGTTTTTCGCCACGGTGGCGCTGTACGCCTCGAGGGTTTTGGCGTCTGGCGTCGGAATCACCGAGATTGTGCCTCGAGCCATCGCCGCAATGTATTGCTCGCTGGGGTTGCGTTTGTCGGGCACGGGTCCTTGCGGGTTCGGTCCGGCACCCAGACCTTTCATGTTGGCGGCAAACAAGAACGTGCCGTCTTTGCTGATTGCCACGGCGCTCGGAAACCACGCCGTCGGGATGCGCCCATTGACTTTGCCGCTGGCAATGTCCACCACCGCAATCGCGTTCTCGCCGCCGAGGGTCACGTAAAGGGTTTTGTTGTCTGGCGCAACGGTCAATGCGGTTGGCATCGAACCGGCTGGCGCTCCGGCGTAAGGCTCGAGGTTGAGGGTTACGCTGACTTTGTTGCTGGCGGTATCAACAACGCTGACGGTGTTCGCGTTGGTGTTCGCCACAAATAAACTCTTGCCGTCAGGTGACAGCGCCATTGCACTCGGATGCGCCCCAACTTCGACTCGAGCGACCTCTTTCAGGCTGGTGGTGTCTACAACTGCAACCGCTTTGGCATTCTCGAGCGCCACATACAAGCTTTTGCCATCGCTGGAAAGTTGCAGCATGTACGGCATCTGCCCGATGTCGGTGGCACTGGCGACGCCGCCAAATTTGATGGTTTTCAGGTTCGTTTGCGTGCGGCTGCTGGCGAGGTCAATCGCGGCGACGGTGTTGCCCAGGTTGTTCGCCACGAACAAGGTTTTGCCGTCTTGTGAAGCCGCCAGACCAGATGGAAAGATTGGGGTGCTCGAGTCTCCCAGCACGATGCTCGCGTTTTCGGTCAGTCTGCCCGCATCGAAGCTGTAGCTGCGGATTTTGTTGTTGCCGCCCGCCGAGGCGTACAAATTCTTGCCGTCCGCGCTCCAAGTTACCCCGACGTACAGGGCTTCTGGGGCTGGGTACGGGATGGTCTGGGCGACGCGGCGGGTGTAGGTGTCAACCAGCGTCAATCCCTGCACGCCCTGACCGCAGTTGACAATTGCCAGATATTGACCGCTCGGGCTGAGCGCCACACCCATCGGACGGTCGCCAACCTCGAGCTGCAAGCCGGCGGGGCTGAGTACCCAATTGTTCGGCGTGACGCCCGTGCCATCGGCTTGCGGTCCAACTTTGCCGAAGAAGGCAAAACCTGCCGCCGTGACCGCTCCGATGGTCAAAACACCCATCACCAAAATGCTCGAGATTACCTGTTTGCGCTTTAATACCTGCATCATGATTTCCCCTTGCTACGTTTTGTAAAAATCGTTATTTGATTTGATCGCCAGTCAATGCCGCACCCAAACCCGTTTGTTGCTCGAGCTTTTTGGTCAGATTCTGGCTTGCCGCTGTGCTGCGCGAAACGAACGGTTTGGTGATGAAACGCTCAAACCTCGAGTGCGCCCAAGACGCGAACTTGTTGACGCGGCGGCTCGAGTTGACTTGAGGCATGAGTGTCTTTGCGCCTTTGGCGGAGTGCCACAAAATCTCGTTCAGGATCGCGGCGTTCACGCGGTCGGGTTTGGAAAAATTGTAGTGCGAGGATTCTTTGGCTTTGTAGGAGAGCGCCGTGTTCATTTCCTCGAGTTTTTGTTTTGGAACCAGCGCTTTGTAAGGCGCGAAGTTTGGCGCGTCTTGGAAGGCGGCAATCATTGGCGTGGCTGCCGCGTCAAATTGGGTCATCGGCGGCAAGCCCAGAATCAACTCGAGGGTGCGCAGCATCGAGACCTGCGAGTATTGCGTGTGGTCGCGCACGCCGCGTTTGCTGTAAGGGCTGATGGCAAAGGCGATGGTGCGGTGCGCGTCCACGTGGTCGGGTCCACTCTGCGCGTCATCCTCGAGACTCAAGATCACGGTATCTTTCCAGTATGGGCTGTTAGAGACGGCTTCGACGATCTTGCCAAATGCGAGGTCGTTGTCGGCGACCATCGCTTTGGGCGTGGGCAAACCCTTGTACGATCCCGCCGTGTGATCTCGAGGCAGTGTGATGATCGAAAGTTGCGGCAGCTTGCCATCTTTGACAAAACCGTCAAACTCGAGTTTCCAATTCTTGAAACGGTCTTGGTCGCTGTAGGTCATGTCAAAGCCCAAATACGTTGGTGAAAAATGATCTTTGAGGTTGGGTTGAGCGGGCGAAGGAATCAGATTGGGCAGCTTCGAGGCATAATCCCAGAATTCGCCGTAAGAACGGTAGGAAATGCCGGCGCGTTTGGCAAAGTCGTACAAGAAACCGTTGCTCGGGTTGGCGGCATTGCTCGCGCCCTCCCAGTCGTAACCTCGGTTGCGGTCTGAATAATCCGCCGCCCAGAAACGCTGGGTGTAATCGCCCGCCACCGCCGCCATCGCCCAGTCGTGACCGTCGGCAGAAACCTCGGCATCGCAGTAAAAATTATCGAACAGACCAAACTCGAGCGCCAGCGCGTGGTGGTTTGGCGTGACATCCTGCCCGTACAGCGTCAGGCTCGGCTCGCCATTGCCCTCTTTCAGGTCGCCCAACACCTGGTCGTAGGTACGGTTTTCTTTGATCACGTAAATCACGTGCTTGAAGACGCTCGGGTCGCCAAGTTTACGCGGAATCGGTTGGGCTTTGGTGGCGCTCGAGCCTTTGACCAGCGCTTGGCGGGTTTCGTCAAAACCGTTGTTCTTGACGACTTGAGCCGTGTATGCCTCGAGGGTTTTGGCGTCTGGAGTCTCGAGGATGCTGAGCGTGCCGCGTGCCAGCCCCGCGATGTATTGCTCTTCGGGGCGGTCCACGCCGTCAATCGGTCCGAGCGGGTTTGGTCCAGCGCCCAGACCCTTCAGGTTGGCGACGTACAAGAATTTGCCATTGCTCGAGGTGGCGACGGCGCTCGGATACCAGGCGGTCGGGATCAAGCCACGGACTTTGTTGCTGCCCAAGTCCACCACCGCCAGGTCGTTGTTGCCGCCGTTGGCAACATAAAGCGTCTTGCCGTCTTTGGAGACGGTCAGCGCATTTGGAATCGAACCGAACGGCGCACCGTCGTAAGGGCGCAAGTTGATCTCAGCCCGCACCGCGTTGCTGGCGGTATCGACAAGGCTGACCGAATCTGAGTTGGCGTTCGCCACGTACAAGGTCTTGCCGTCATTTGAAAGGGTCATGCCCGAGGGTTGGTCGCCCACCACAATCTGTTTTTGCAACTCGAGTTTCTCGGTGCCGATCACGCTGAGGGCTTTTTGGTTGGTGTGCGAAACGTAAAGCGTCTTGTCGTCCTTTGAGAGTTGCAGCGCGTAGGGCAAAGTCACTTTGCCCGTGTCGCCACTGGCATCACCAAACTTAAAATACCGGGCGCTCAGACCGTTGCGGCGCGTGGTGTCGATGGCGACAATCGAATTGCCGTAATTGAGGGCGGCGTAAAGCGTTTTCCCATCTTGAGAGAGCGCCAAACCCGCCGGAAAAATCGGACTCGAGAGGTCGCCCAAAATAAACGGTGCGCCCTCGGTCAGCATTTTGCCGTCGAAACCGTAACTGCGAATTTTGTTGTTGCCGCCCGCCGAGGCGTAGAGCGCCTTGCCGTCTTTGCTCCAAGCCAGCCCGTAAAACAAAGCCTCCGGTTCGGGGTACGGGATTTTTTGCACGACCTTGTTGGTAAACGTGTCGAGCAACACCAGGCTTTGCACGCCCTGACCACCGTTGGTCACGGCAAGGTAGCGTCCGTCGGGCGACGGCTCGAGCGCCATCGGTCGGTCTCCGACCTCGACTTGCAAACCGGCTGGGGTCAGCGTCCACTTGTTCGGGGTCATGCCCGTACCGTCGGCTTGCGGTCCAACCGTGCCAAAAAAGTACGAGTTTGTCCCAAAAGCCACCGCACCCACCAGTGCTGCACCAAGCAAGATCAAGGAAAGTCGTTTTTTCTGCCCGAGCATGTTCATCATGACGCCTCCAAATCACAACACTTCAGATGCTTCAATCCCAAAATTCAAGAAATCCTGCCGACCGCGTGAATTTTGCCGTCCCGCAGCTCGAGCTTCAAGGCTTGCAGGGGTTTTTTGGTCGGACCCTGGATGACCGTGCCGTCGGCGTCGTACATGCTGTCGTGACACGGGCAGACCAGCACATGGTCAGTATTGGGCGGCTTGGTTTCGCAGCCCTGGTGCATACAGGTCAGGGTACACGCCGTCAGGAATATCTTCTTGTCGATCTCGAGGAGTCGTTCGTTGGTTTCGCGCGGTGCTGGGATTCGTACCGCCAGAGAATTTGTGTTTTCATAGACAAAAGAAATCGAATCGAATTCTTTTTTGAAAGCCGCAACTTCGCCCACCGTGACATCGGCGGGTTTGGCTTGTTGCGCCAAACTCGAGGGCTGTCCGCTGGCAAGTCCAACGCCGCCCACAACCAAACTTTGAACAACTTGACGACGGTTGATGCCCATAAAACTCCTTGTCTTTAACCAGAAAAGTCGTGTCCCGCAGGAGGTGATTGCGGGACACGGTTCCGGCGGCAATTACCTGTTCTCGAGGTTGATGCCCGAATGGTTGGAATCCAGATTTTTAATGACCTTTTGCAGTGCGGCTTCGCCAGTCGCAATCGGCACGCGCCTCGAGCCAGCCCCGAGCATGATGTCGGCACTCTCGTTGAACGTGACGTCTTGTCCAACGCTTTTCAGGTAGGCGTGAACGTCGCTGGGATGGAACACTTTTGGATCGCCCGGGTAGGGCGTGTCATAGCCTTTGGTGGCGTACCAAATCGCACGGTTTAATAAGGCGGGGTCGGCGCGGTCGGGTCCACTCGAGAAATCCATTTTCTGAGACGCCCGCGCCCATGCCCCCTCAAGCGTCAGCAGCGAAACAGGTTTGGGATTCAATTCGGTCAGCGCCGTGGTCGGTTCGAGCGCCGTGAAAGGCTCGAGGTTGGCGCTGCTCGAGAACAGCGTATTCAGGTGCGTGGGGTCCACCGCCATGTCCATCTGGTTCATTGGGGGCAAGCCCAGAATGCGTTCCATCGCGGCAATAAAATCGATTTGGGTCATGTACTGGCTGAACGTGCCAGCCTTGCTGTAGGCGGAAATAATGTTCGCGGGTCCTCGGTGTCCGTTGACATGATCCACACCGTTTTGCACGTCATCCTCGACCACAAAAATGACCGTGTCCTTCCAATACGGACTCTTGCTGATCGCCTCGACCACGCGCCCGAGCGCCAGATCGTTGTCGGCAACCATCGCCTTGGGGGTTGGGTAGGTCGGCGCGGTACCGTTGGTGTGATCGCTGGTCAATGCCATGATGTTGAAATCGGGCAGGTTGCCGTCTTTGACATATTGGTTAAATTCTTTCAACCAAATTTCCGTGCGGTACTGATCCGAAATCACCTGATGGTACGGCGGGAAATCTTTATCAATGATCTTCTCGAGGCTCGGCACGTCCGAATGCGCCTCGAGTTTTGCAATGTGCATCGGACCCGTTTTTTTGCCGCCCATAATCAAGGCGTCGTCATAAAAATTATTCCAAACGCCCGCCTCGGTCACGCCGCCACCGACGAAGCTCGAGCCGAGCCAGGGC
>CAXTTL010000042.1:0-26578 GCA_964247135.1 uncultured Deinococcales bacterium
GGATTTGTACGACAAGTTGACCGAAGAATTCACGCTCGAGCAGGCGAGCGCGATCCTCGGGCGCGATTTGCGGGAATTCTGGACATACTTTCCAGTCCTGCGGCTCAGCTACCCAGGTTTAAAACTCGAGTACACCCCGACGCAGATTGTGCTCAGCAGCGACCCAAGTTTCGAGATTCTCATCCCCGCCAATTCGGGTGTGGTCGCCGTTGGCGGTTTGTCCGAAATGGAGAATAGAAAGGTCAATCATGTGGTACTTCGTATTTGAAGCTCTTTTTGCGCTTCTCGGATTCGCGCTCAGCCTGGTCGTGGGACTGTTGATGGTCATCGTGAGGCTGTTCAAGCCAGTAACCGACGAAATCCTCAACCACCTCAACCGAGCCGCCAGCAGTGCAGGACAATGGTGCGCCCGAGCGATTCGCTCGAGCTTGCAACGGGCGGCGCGGCGCGTCAAACAACTTGGTGTGCATTGGAAAAACCGCCAGCGCAAGCCGTGGTTTAAACGCACCAAACGACCCACCAAAAACACCCAAATCGAAGGCCGCGATATCGTCGACGCTTACGTCGGACAGGGCAGTTATTCCAACAAACCCTAGGAGGAAATCATGGCTCACCCCTATCACCACGCCGTCTCGAGCGCCAAGCAATTCGGCGGGCAAGCCGAGGAGTACCAAAAAATCCACGACTGGTTTGACGCCAGCAAAAGCCTGATGACCTTGCCCCATCACCGAATGCTCAGACATCACAGCTTCGGCATTTTCGAGTGCGAGGCGGTGTTTGGCACGACCATCAAACTCTCCACCGGCAAAGAAATCCCGCTGCGCTGGATCGGCGAGCAACACGTGCGCGAAGACCTGGGTTACATCCCGAGTTTTGAGGAGTGGGTGGTTGCGGTGGCTCGAGGAGGCTTGGACAAACAAGGACGACCTGTTCCAGAACCGTGGATGCACGCTCGAGCGCAAAAGCTCTCCAAAGACCTGACCGAACCTATAAAAACATCGATCGAGCAAACTGTTCACGCTTGGCAAGGAATTGGCCCATGAGCCAAGAAGTCGCCTTTCAAATCAAGCTGCAGGTCGAAGGTCCAACGCTGAGCCTCAACGAGCGAACCAAATTGATGATCAACATCTCAGAAGCGCTCGAGCGCCAGCGGGCAAACGTTGGCTTTGGTTGTCAGGATCACGCGGTGACAGCATTCACTTGCCAAGTCATGCCACAGGCGCAAGCGCCCATATCTGCGGTGATGCTCGAGCCGCAGCGGGTGATGTTGGTCGAACCCATCAATCTTGACGAGTACAGCGAGAACCGACGTGCTCAAGGCTTTGAGTACGAACTGCAAGCGCTAATCGATTGGTTGCGTCTCGAGCATTCCTGGGTGCGCAAACTCGAAATCCACTGCGCGACGCGCAGCGAGCTTGACGATGAAAATCAGCACTACACCAGTTTCACCGCCCGCACGAAAATCATGGCTGAAGATGACCTCGACAAAATCGCCAAGTTGATCGAAGACCCCGAGGTCGACGTTGAGGAATTCATTGAAGGTGTCGAAAATGAAATTGACGATTACCTGAACCAAGACGGATTCAGCACGGAGACCGCCGAGATGATCGAGGCGCTGGACGAAAGCAAAATCAGTGTTGACGTCAGCGAAAACCGCAGCTTGCTACCGATGACGAGACTCTATACCGAAATCCTGCCAACTTCTTAGCGTGTCAACTCGTCAAGAAGTCAACTTGCTCAAAGAGGAGAACATGTGAACCCCATTCCAAGCGTTCGAGTGGTGCTCACTGCTAAAGATCACACCCACCGACTCATCTTCAATGCAGCACCCTATTTCAATGGAATCGAGATACACGAACTTCAACGCCAGCTCGAGACCAACGATCAACGGTTGCTGCAAAACATTGCCCTGGGGATGTCGCGGCACGAGGTTTTGGTGAATCACTTCCTCGCCGCCTTTGCCATCTCAAAAACCAACCGACAAGAACAGGGTTTTGACACCAAACTCAATCGAGACGACCTCAGCACCTACCTCGAGTTTCGTCAAACACGGCCAGGAGACTTATGACACCAATGCAGCTCATCCCAGTCCTTCACACCCTCTTCACCCAGCCCAAAGCCCGTCCAGTGATGCTCTGGGGCGCACCGGGCATCGGAAAAAGCTCAATCGTCGCCCAGGTCGGCAAAAGCCTCAAGTTGCCGGTGATCGATTTGCGACTGTCTCAACTCGCGCCGACCGACTTGAGGGGTTTGCCCGTGCCAAACTTTAAAAGCGGCTTGTCGCACTGGCTTCCCCCAACCTTCCTGCCCCGAGACGGCGTGGGCATCTTGTTCCTCGACGAGATCAACCAAGCCCCACCGGTGATGCAGGCGATGGCTCAACAATTGATTCTCGACCGGCGTTGTGGCGAGTACGAACTCCCCAACGGCTGGCGGATCGTCGCGGCGGGCAACCGCAACAACGACATGGCGGCGGTGTATGACATGCCTGCCCCACTGGCCAACCGCATGTTGCACTTTGAACTCGCCGCCGACCCAGCCTCATTTTTTGAGCACGCCGCCAGTCAACACTTCTCCGAGCGCGTGATTGCCTTCTTGCATTTTCGTCCAAACTTGTTGCACCAAATCAACACCGAACACGCCTTCCCAAGCCCGCGCTCCTGGCAGATGGCGAGTGAACTGCTCGAGCTGGGCTTAAAGATTGACAGCGCGGTCGGTGTCGCGGCGTGCGCGGAATTTGAGGTCTTTGAACAGGTCTACAACCAACTGCCAAACATTGACGCCATCCTGGCGGGCAAAGGAGCACGAGAAAAATTCCCAAGCGACGAACAGCCGGCCGCCAGGTATGCCACGGTGATCGCAATTGCGCTGCGAAGCGACGATGACAAAAAAGCAGAGCACGGTCTAACTTGGCTGCAAAGCGTGGCACACGCCGAATTTTTGCAACTCGGTTTGATCCAAACCAGTTTGACCCTCAAACGACACGGCAAGGCGGCAGCCTTTTACTCACTGAGCGCCCAAAAACCTGGCCTTCAAAAACTGGTGGAAGCCATCCACCACGCCAAAGCCGCCGCAGCCTAAAGCGAGGACCAATGAATATTCAAGACGCGATCAAAAGCCTCGCAAGCTCACACCAGAGCGAACGTGACATCGCCTTCAAACTCCAAGCCCAGCACAACAAGCTCGAGGTCGCTCGAGCTTTGGATCACATGCGGCGAACGGGCGAAATCGAACAAGTTGAGTCAGGCGAGTACCACAATCCCAAACGAGGACAGCCATGACCATGCTGCTCGAACCAACAAGCCCATCGATCCCCTTCAGAGCGCTCGAGGGGAATTTGGCGACCCCTCAGAGCGACCTCCCGGTGTTTGATGAATCGATGCTCAAGCACCAAAATGAGGTCCGCGTGGCACGTTGGTGGCACGGAGTCTTTGAACTGTGCGTCAAGGTCGGTCACGACGAAACCACCACCCATGACGAATACGAATCCCTCAAAACAGATCGCGGCGATCCGCGACACGACCCCTGGGAAATCACCAAAGACGGTGAGGTCAGACTGCCAACCACCAACGAAGGCAATCGTTATTTGATATCGATGGACTACAGCCCATTTGAAATTCTGAAGGCATTGCTCGAGCAAGGTCTCAGCATCTCCCTGGCGTGTCTCAGCACCATGAACATGGTCGCAAAGCGAGCCGAGTCGCTGATGGACTGGTTGAACGACGAATGGACGTATGTTTGGGTCGAACTCAAAATCACAAAAGGCAATCGTGTCATCCACAAGGATTCGTGCTTGGGCGTCGAAGACAGACACGATTACTTGGAAACATTCGTCAATGGGGTGATCCATGATTTTTTCGAGTAACCCTTACCAGCGCGATAACATCAAACGCCTGCTCGAGCGTTACGACAAAATCTACAACTTCACGCAAAGCCAACTGCGCCTGATGGAGATCATCAGACCGAGATATCCGATTTTCGACAAAAACTTTTCGAGCCAAGCCCGACAATCGCTCAACATCTGTGGACTCAACCTCGCCAAGTACCTCATGCCGGCGCACACACGATGGGATCGCCAAGATCACTTTGATGAATACGATTGGTTCAAAGCCGGTCTGTGCGTCGCGGCGCTGGTGGTCTGGTACAGGGATTTGGAGGACGAACCCTCAATCTCAAACAGACCGCCGATTTTAGTTGGGTCGGACCTGATCCAAAAAATACCGCTCTTGCAAGAAGCTCAAGACTGGGGGGTACACATTGAACGCTGAAACCGCACGACAGCGCCTTTCGGGCACCACCATTTTGATGCTCGAGCAGCAAGCGTTTTTTGGAACGCTGCTGATCAACGCCAAGGTAAGCCTCTGTGACGCGGTGACCGCCTACACCGATGGACAACACATTTTCATCGGCAGCGGGTTTTGCCAACGACTCTCGAGCCAAGAACTGCTGGCGGTACTGGCTCACGAGGTGCTACACATCGCGCTGTGCCACGTGCAACGAACCGAATACCGCAACCGTCAAATCTGGAACATCGCCTGCGATGTGGTGGTCAACTCGATGCTCGAGGCTGCGGGATTTGAAGTTCCAAAAGGTGCGATTCTGATACCAGCATTTGATGGCATGGACGCGGAAACCATCTATGACTCGCTGCTCGGCGATCACGAGCAAGCTGCCGAAATGGGGATCGTGCCTGGATTTGAAAACGGCGAGGTCATCCCCAGCAATGACCTCAACCACGACAACCCAGTCGCCAACGGGGCGAGCCACCAACAAATGTGGAAAAACACCATCGAACAAGCCGCAAATTCTTACAAAGCTGGCACGCAGCCCGCATGGTTGAAGCGCTTGTTGCAAAGGTCCGCCGCTAAAATTGATTGGCGCAAACTGCTCAGTCGATACTTCACCAGCGCCAGGGACGACTACAGCGGTTTTGACCGGCGCAACTTGTACCGCAGGTACTACCTGCCACAACTGGCGTCAGAAACCGTCCAAGTTGCCCTGTGCATCGACACCTCGGGCAGCATCGAGGGCGAAATCCTGGCGCGTTTCCTCGGCGAAGTTCAAAGCCTAACCCAGAGCACCAATGCCAATGTGAAGCTGTATTACGCCGACGCGGACATTTCAGGACCCTATCCGCTCAAACGGCGCGGAGCATTGCCCGCGCCGGTGGGCGGTGGCGGCACAGATTTCCGCCCATTCTTTGATGCCATCAAGCCAGGAAAGTTCGACCTCTGTGTCTACCTGACCGATGGTTACGGCACTTTCCCCAATCAACCACCGTCCATGCCGTGCCTCTGGCTGGTGACCGAAGACGGCATCAAGCCAGACGCCTTCCCGTTTGGACGCGTCGTCCAACTTTAAGCCTCAACGGACAAGTGGTGAATACCCTGGAACGAACCGCCAAACAAATCGATCTCGAGTTAAAGACCAACGACCATCAATTCACCCACAGCCGCATCTCTCTCGGTTACAGCAAAAACTCGAGGTTCAACCTCAAACTCTCGATCATCCCAGTCCAAATTACGCCGTCAGGATTTAACTTCCAACCCCTTGGAGACTGGACTTGGAAAAACTTGCCGTTGGGCACGATCGAACGCTACAGCAACAAAGCGCTGCAACCGTACATCGGGAAGCTCGAGTCTTCGCTTGAGACCAAAAGCGGCGACATTGGGATTTCATTGACAGGTCGCTGCAAGAGTATCAACTTCAACTGAACCCTTAAAAAATCCCGTCAGACCCTCGAGAGGCTCGAGGGTCTGTATTTGTTCAAGGAGCCATTATGATTCGAGCACAACTCCACCCACAACTGATCGCAGAATTGCCCAGGATGTTCGGGGGGCTTCAATGCATCATGACCGAAGTATTTCAGAACGCCTCGCGTGCGGGCGCGAAAAACGTCAGCATCACCAATCTGGACGATCACACCCTGCTGATCGAAGATGACGGTTGCGGACTTGACCAACCCCAAGAGCTGCTCGAGGCAGGATTTTCGGGCTGGACAGGCGACGTGATTGACCCGGCGGGCTTGGGCATCTTTTCCTTATTCAACAGCCAATTGGTCAAAGCAGTCAGCTTCCAAAGTCGCCACTGGTTGGTCCGCACGACACCGGCAGAGGTCTTGGGTGGGCTGGAAATTCAAGTGACGAGCGCACCCGAAATTCTTGGCTTTCGCGTCATCATCGGGTTTCTCGAGGGTGTGACCCTGTTTCAAAGAGACCGCCGTGAAAAGTCGGTGTTTGTCGACAACCCAGAAGCGCTCTTGAAAACCGCACGTTCCTATTTTCCGTTTGAACTGAGCTACAACTCCAAAATCATCCCAATTGCCGAACATCCAAAAACCCTAGTGGTTCAAGGCGAATACGGTACGCTCGAATGGGGCATTGATTGGACAAAGCGCTTCGCGCCAGTCTGGCAAGGGCAGCGCCTGTTTGGCAAAAACTGCGTTGAATTGTTGGAAAAACTCGCCAAACAAAGCCAGTACCCGAAACTGGCAGCCCGAATTTTGGAGTTTAGCCTGGTCTGGAGAATCAACCCAAACTCTGGGCTGAGACCAAAACTCCCAGACCGACACTGCCTGCTCGAAACACCGCTGCTCGAGCGGCAACTCAAAACCATGTTGGATGACTTGCTTGACGCGGTCATCGAGCACGGCAAAAGTCTCTCGAAAGACTGGGGTGAGGTGGTTAAGTCCAATGACGTGAAAGACGACCGATTTTTGTACGCACTCTCAAAACGTTTGCTGCCCGTGTTGGGATGGTATCTGTGCAGCACCCCAAAGCTAAACAGCGTTGTCTTCCAATATCGCCATCACGAGGGCATTACCGTCGACATGGAAGAAGTCGTTGTTTTTGACCAGGGCTGCATTTTGATCCAGGATCAATCCACCTGCGATACCATCAACTTGCTGCGAAATTACGGCTTTGATTACCCACGTGCAAGTCAGCATCCCTCGGGGCTGAAAACCAAAATTCAGTACCTCAGACACGACAATCCCGATACAGATTTAGCCGTCAGGCTGGTGCAAGAAATTCGCGTGGGAAACACGGAACTGCCGTTTGTGTGGCACGTCGAAAATGACCAAACCAAACCAGGTTTTGTGCTCGCCCTAAACCTTCACGACGCCCTCAAGGTGTTTCGTTCGAACTCTCAATTTAGCCGTGACATCGAGACCCTGATTGGCTTGTCGATGGACAAAAAAGGAGATCTTTGGGACAACGACATTTTCGTCAGCGACGAGGGATTTCAAGCAGAGGTGCTCAGACGCCTGGTGATTGAGCAGCTCGTTAACAGTTACGACCGTGACCACAAGTTCAAAAACCTTGAACTCGAACGCAACCAACTCGAGGTTCAAGTTGAACGTTGGCAGGCACTGCAGCGCGAAATGCCAAATCTGACCGATGACTACGCGCTGGGAGAGGTCAAATCCACGATTCAAGGCTCGATTGCAGTTGCGCTCGAGGTGCTCAAACGGCGAATGCACGACCTGGCAGCCTAAACACGGAGCAGACATGAACATCAAAGCCACCAAGAAAACCGTCCGAGGGCGTTTGCACTTGCGCATCTCGAGCCTGACGCAAGAAAAACTGATCCCCATGATTTCAGAGACGGCTTTGAAAGCGGCACAAGCCCAAATCAAAGGCTTGGAAGAAAAAAGCTTTCAAGCCATCGAACGTATCTGTGCCCATACAAATGCCCAAATCACAACCAATCCAACGCAAGGTGCTGGCGATGAAAAAAGGTGATCCGGTTCAGTTTCGGGTCGCCACCATAGAAGTGTCCATTTGGGGCACCGGCACCATCGATAAAATCCGCACAGACCTGTTGACAATCGAGTTAAAGCTCGAGACCTTTAACTGGGAACCGGTCAAACTTTCGTACCGACAAGAATTCTTGCTGGCAGACCGCATCGTCTACAAAACCACCCGCACCAACCAAGGGTTCGTCGATGTCAAACCAGCCCAGTGCTGGGCGATTGGTGATCCAAGCCGCGAAGACCTCGAGATCACGGCGCGACCGCTGCAACGGTTCATGGTTGCCAACATTTACAGCACGCCTTCCAACAGTCTTGCCTATGAGAGCCTAGCTCGAGTCGAGCAAAACGCCACTGGAATGAAATTTGAAGAGGTGCTCTATGACTGCCCAAAGTGTGGTCAATGCCAAGTCGGAAAATACTGGGGCGGTGTGCTGTACGCCGCCTGTGGAGATTGCAGAATCAATGTTTCTTGCTGCTATCCGCTGCGCAAACCAATAAGTCAGCGAGTCAAGTAGCCAACTGGTCAACAAGTCCATTCGCCAAAGTGCTGATCGTTGCCAGCAAGTTTAATCGGCAACGATCAGCACTTGACCTGTGAAAATTGCTGACCAGGACTTGAAGACGGGGATTACAATTTGGAAACGTTTATCAAAGGGGTCAGTTATGAAAAAGCAATCAAGGGAACGTGAGATTTGATGTCAAGTAAAAAGCAAAACCACCTTAAAATCGCACCGACGCTGATCATTGTTCAGACCGACGTCCACGACCAAGAGACCACCGTTTGGACCAAAGACGGTTTTGATCATGTGGTCGAGCCGCAAGCCTTAAAGCAAGCCCGCGCACATGCGAAAAAGCTCAAGTCCGAACTGCATTTGCACGCCATTCGAGATTTTGAAATCCAAAATGGCGCCGCTCGAGGGTTTCGACTTGGCGACTCGGTGGTCGTGTTGCTCAATCCAAACGCAACCCTCGACGACGGCTGGTTTGGCAGTGTCGTTGCAGAAAACGATCAGCGGGTCACGGTGAATGTGAAGAATACCCTAAACCATCACGTTCGCACCATCGAATTTCGAAGGCTCGACGGCACCGGCTGGCTCGACAAAAATCTGAGAATCCAGCCGGTTACGGCTGAATTTGTCTCGTTCTGGCAACGTATGCAACTGATCGATGCCATCCGTTACAGGCTCCAAAATCCCGAGGTGCTGGACATCAAAACCTTGGAAAAAGCGGCAAAAGTCCTCGGCGTTGGGTCGGAAAACCTCAGCATCATCAAGGATCAAGATGCCAAGCGTTGAAAATCGAGCACCCAGACCCTCGAGTCTTGAGGTCGTCCAAATCATGCCAGAGGTGGACAAACCATACGCAATAGTCTGTTGCCAAAACGGACTGAGGTATGTGGTGAGACCCGACGCTCTGGTCGCGGCAAAACTTCACACCAGCCCTCCGCTACACCTGCATTCGATCAGGGATTTTGAAGTCAAATTGGGCAGCCAAAGGGGATTTCGTCTGGGCGATGAGGTCATCGCCGTTCACGGTGGGGACCATCCGATGGAGATGGGAGCGTTTGGCAGGATCACCGCAGAAATGTCGGCTTCGGTCGAGGTCACCATCTTTGATTTTGAAAACGTTGAGCTGGAATCGAAAACGCGTGTCCTCAATTTTAACCGCTTGAGCGGTTGGGAAGAATCAGACAAACGTGATCGTCAGCAAATTTCACCCATGACCACGGGATTTCGATTGCAGTGGCAAACGGTGAACGCCCAGCTCGCCATTCAACATCACGTGTTCAAAGAATCCAACCTCGAGAAACTCAGGCAAATCGTAGACATCCTCGGCATTCAACTCTCAATACCCGAACTGGAGAATCCATGAAACTCGAGTACCACCGTCACGAAAATGCGCTCGAAATCGGGCACTGCACCGCTTCGCCGCCGCGCACCATTCGCATCACGTTTGCCAACGAAATCGCCATTTTTTATTCCGTGGGAATAGATGAAGCGTTTCTCAATGAACAAACCGAAGTCCGCGATGTGCTGGCATTGGCAGACAAACGCGGGACTTGGACTGCCATCGTGGACCAGCTCAAGCTTTTTTTTGAAGATGTCACGCCGCTCGGCAGCCAAGGCAAAGCACTCGCCAGTCACGCCTACATTGCCGAAGACACCAACGGTTGCGTTCATGGCTTGGTCGTTGACCTTGACTCAGAGCCGGAGTTGGTGCGCAGTGCGCTTAGGGAGTACCTCAGCGAGGGTTGGGCAGTTCGACGCGTGACGCTCGAGGAATCAAGGAGAATGGCAGAAAACTTTTGCACCTGCGAGGGGCGATGCACTCGTCAAAATGCTGTATCGCAAACGCTGTAGGCGTTGTTTCGAATCTGATTTTGCCTGTTGGAAAAACGCGTTGTGGCAGCACCAACCACGTTACGCTTTGATCGAGGCGGGATCGTGAACGCAGTGGGAAGACGGCAAGACCAATTTCACGCGAGTCAATAGGTTCGTTTGCGCCTGATCAAATTCAAAACCAATCTCAATTGTCTCTCAAGGGGAACCATGCTCGCACAAAACAATCCAGAACCAACATCCGAAACTTACCCAGAAAGTTTTGTCCTCAACCAAGCCAACATCGTCACTCCAGGCGGATTTGATGATCACTGGTGGGCGCTCGAGCGGTTTTTATTTGCAAACAATTTTCAAAACGATTGGAAGCTTTTTTTGAACCTGATCAGCAAGTCAAATCGTGTAACCTTGATCGCGCCAAGGGGCGATCATTTGACGAAGTTCACCCAGCGCACGTCTCCCGTGTTGGTGATCCAAGCCTTCGTTAGCTTTAACAAGGTTGTAATAATGCAGCAGCTCAAACTTCAATTGTTTGGCAACCAACTCAGCATTGAACTGGTGCGTTCCAAAGAGTCCGATTGAACGTCTCCCCTATGCTTTTTTAAGCCATTGTTCAATTGCATCGCGTACCGCATGGCGAATTTCCAAGTCTTTTTCGGCGCATTTAATGTTGAGTTTGCGTTTTAAATCTTCAGGCAAGTGCGTGCCAAATTTGATCCATTTTTCGGGCATCGGGACTGGCTCGAGCACGGGTGGCAAGCCAACTTCTTGACTTGCCAACTCGTCAACTCGCTGAGTAGTCATAACTTGTCTTGATGCTTGGTCGTCGATTTCCAAGTCTTGTTTGTCTTGCGATTTGCCAAATTTACCGAGCGCCTCAAGGGCTTTGGTTCGATCAGTCCGGACGGTCTTCATAAGAACTTCCTAAACGCCAGCTCGTATTCATGGAGACGCGTCGGGACTTCACCAAACGAACGTTGATATTCCACCCTGCTCGGGATGATACCGATCACGGGTATTTCGGCATCCTCGAGTGCCAATCGCATTTCCATGCCCAGCTTTCCAGTCGGAGCCTGGGTCAAAAGGACACCGTAAGGTCCTTCAAACCCAGAGGCAAAGAAGGTATCCATCGTACTGCGAAGACGGTCGATGTCCAGAAGATTGGTTCGGGCAACGATGACACATTTGTCGGCAGCTCGAGCCGCAGCACCCAAGAGTTTGGGATCATTTGGCGGGGTATCAATCACGAGTGTCCGTTTTTGACTCACGGCAGTGTCCATTTCGCGAGATGGAAAAACGGAAAATGGCAAGGTGACTTTTTTGGACCATGACAAACATGTTCCTTCGGGATCAAAGTCAATCACGGCTGACGGTTTGCCGTTGGATTGGAGTAAGGCTGCCAGGTGCATCGCGGTGACACTTTTCCCCACCCCGCCTTTGCGTGAAAGTATTGAAATGACCATAATCCCAAACTACTCTTAGGAAGTTGACGTGTCAAGTAGTCAACGTGTCATCTCGAGAACAAGACAACTACGTGACTAGCTGACTCGCTAAGTTCTTGATTGGGGGGATGAATCAGTCTGTCAAAAATATGCTGTTTTACACAGAGAAATACCAAACCCCAACATCTTGAAAATATAAGCTACTCAAGTAGTTGACGCGCTAAGAAGCTGAATGGTTGTAAATTTTGGTAGTTGACCAGTCCGTCAGCAGGGTAGTCAGCAGGTTGGCACGCCAAAAAAAGATACGAGTCATCCAACACTGTAGGAAGTTGAGTAGCCAACTACCCAACGAGTTGACAAGTCAAATCGAAACGAGACCATCCATGAACAAGCAGACACCCAAGTCCAGACAGCAATTTGAACACGTGACGCCCAACGGATTCACCACGTCGGTCCTCGCACAAAGTTATGAAACCTCGCAACACACGATCGTTTTGTTTATCGAGACCGATGACAATCACGGCACCAGCGCCGTGAACTGCATCGAGAGTCTAAGTGAAGCATTTCAGAAGCTTCACCTCGAGACGGGCGATCCAAACAAACCCATCAAATGGATTGTATGCAACGCCAACACTTACAGCCCCAAACCTGAACCTGCCGAATACGCCGAATGGGGGAGAGGAGACGGTTGGAAGTGGCTGTCGCGTGCGGCGCTGGCGGCGGAGACGGCAGACGAACACTTGCCGGAGTACCGTGGCGAGCTGAATCGCTGGACTTGAGCACTAGCTCAAACGTTTTGATTTTGAGACTCGAGGCTCAAGGTCAGGTTCGAGAGCGCCCAACAACACTGAGCGGAATTCAGCCGAGTCCTTGGTCCTCCATGCCGTGACCAATTTGGATTTCACCGTTCTCAGATCGTCGCTCGTCAGGCGCAATCGGCTCTTGGCGAGTTCAATTTCATTGTGGTTCAAAAAACGCTCAATCAGCAAGTTCATGCTCACAAAAACATGATCAATCTGTTCATCGCGTGTCCCGACTCGAAAAACCTGTTCAAAATCGTCATCGTCTTCAGAGATTTGCGCTTGAGGGTTGGGTGTTTTCGTTGTGGTCATCTGTGCCTGACCCTCGTCGACATATTTGCCCGTCTCGTCGCAGATCACGTCGCGCACAAACCCTGCGGGATTTCGGGCGTGAAAGTTCTTCAAGAGTTGTTCAGCCAGTTGAGAACGCTCTTGCACCCGTAACGCGCCGTACCGCTGCACCAGCTCGATGATCGAACCCAAGGACAAACCAAAGCGCCGAAGTTTCTCGAGCGTCAGCGGGCGCAATCCAGTCTCAACCACACTGGCACGTTTCTCGAACACGTAGGTGATGGATTGTTTGCCGCCACGTCCAAGGTAAATCACTTCTTTAAGATAGCCACGTTCGATCAACTCCTCGTGCGCACCCTGCAGGGCACGACGAATCTTGTTTGGACTGTTGTCGTTAAATTTGCACTCTGCCCCCCAAGCCAGCAGGTTCTCGCTGAATTGAGGGCGCGAAACATCGTCTGGATGGGAGAAATTGGCGCGTTTGCCGTCAAGCAATCGGTACAGACCACGGCTCGAGGGGCGCTGCAGGGAGCGCAAAAAATCGAGGTTGAGTGGTTTGGTGTATTTTGCCCTGATACTGTCCATGATCGGCGTCGAAAGTCCCAGCACCAATTCGGTTTGCTGACCAAAGGTGGCGCTCCTGCCGATGAAAGAAAATTTTTCGATGTAAGAAAACGTGCTGGTGGTCCAGCGCGTATTGCGGGTATCAAACCACGAGTCAGAGGCTGTATAGACCGCGCTGCGCAGCCTGAACAGGGAGGCTCGCAGCGCCGTGTAATAGTGTCCGCTGTCGGCCAGCCCTGCCCTGGTCAGAATTCGGTAGGGGGTGGTGACGAGTTCATTTTTTTCCAAATTCCCCTCCTCAAAAAACAGGTCGTAAATCGCCAGCACAAAGTCGTTGTCCAGCCCGTGAGGCACGCCACCGTACTCGCTCGGGGCAACACACTCGAGCGTCCCGTGGCGCTGACCGAGCGCAATTTCAACTTTCCAGGTCGTGAAATCACTGGGGATGCGCTCTTGAAGGCTGATTAGACCGAGGCGGGCCACGTTGGCTTCCTCGACCTGGGTCGTACCCACCCCCCCCAGGCTTTGCTCGAGCGCTTTAGGTCGCTTGGCTGTTTTGGTCACGCCCTCAGTTTAGCCCGATTTTTGGCGTGAGGTTGAGATTAAAAGAAAAAAGGCTTTTGATGTTAATAACTTGTTGAAACAACAACAGGGCGAGTGGACCTTCGTGTCGGTGAGGGCATTGAAGGTCACAACTGACCGAGTGTTACGGGCTTTTGGGTGTCATTTCGACCAAGTCTTACGGGCTTTGGCGCCCCATTTCGACCGAGTCTTACGGGCTTTGGACCAACCAGCCATCGCAAGGAGGGTCAAATTGACCAAGTATTACGGCTTTACGACGGACAACTGACCAAGTATGACGACCCGAAATTGACCGAGTATGACGGGAAATCGACCAAGTATTACGGGTCGTCAAACAATCAAAATGACGAAACTGACCAAGTGTTACGGGTGATTGCTGCGACGACGGACTCAATCCGACCAAGTATTGCGGAGGTCGGTTTTTCAAACGGAAAGTAACAAAATATCTTCTCAAGCAACCAGATTCGCAGATTTCACGCGATTCGCGCCACGCCGGTACAAAGCTGAAAAGCCACGAATCGACCAAGTATTACGGGAAGGAACCGAAGCCAAAACACAAACGAGCCAGGCGTTCCATGTCTCGTCACCACCGCAGACCATCGCCGATCACTTCCCAAATTCTCAAAGGTCGATAGAATAACAAAGGAATACATGAGCCAAAGAACCTTCACCCACAAACACAAAAAAGGACAACTCAAGATCACAGCCGGTTGGGACCGACCACTGGGATATAGTTTTTTGGTGGTCGAAATCAAGGGGCGAGAAAAACCGCTCTACACAAATTTAAGCGACCCTGAAGGACCCGATGTGCCGCCGCAAAAATGCCAGCAAATCCTTCAACAACTCGAGATACCAATCCCGAAGGGATTTATCGAACAGCTTGGCGAAGATAGAATCATGAAACCAGGCAACCTCTACAGCGACTTTGGGGAAATCTAGTGGCCAAAAGAAACCTTCAACAAATCCATGGCACCAACATCGAAAATTTGACCGACTTTGGACGGCAGCTCCAAAGTATCCTCAGCCTCAACGAGCCAAACCAAATCGTCCAACACTACGGCTCGTTCCTTCAGGGCGCTTGCCTGGTGCTGGGTGAGGCATTGCAGTGGCTCGAGCCTCAATTGCAACTGTGCGTCACCATCCGAGACAACGGGGCGACCGATCATGTTCTTGCCCGCTTTAACGACGTCTATCTCGACGCAGACGGTGTCGGCAGTTACGCGGACGTGGCAACCAAGATGCAAGCCATCGAAATGGTTCAAACCGTCAGCATTCGCCCGCTGCATTTGGTTCAATTGAACCCTGAGATTCAATCGGATTCTGAAACGGTTCAAAAGCTGGTCGCTTACCTCAAACCCAAGCTCGATTTTAACGGCTTGCGCCACGACCTTCAAAAATAAGTGATCAGACCAAGGCGTCCCGCATCAGTGTGGGACGCCTTGATTTGTTGGGCTGTGAAATTTCCTCAACATAA
Source organism: uncultured Deinococcales bacterium (assembly GCA_964247135.1). Classification (GTDB taxonomy): domain Bacteria; phylum Deinococcota; class Deinococci; order Deinococcales; family JAAFIG01; genus JANXTZ01. Next base: position 15,243 of record CAXTTL010000042.1, read on the forward strand.
AAAGAGATTGAGAATTATGGTTTGAGCGTGATTTGAGCCATTTGGTCACCCCCCACCGAATGGCTCAGATCACGAAATGAAACCGCGAACAGGGGAGACACCACCACATTCTGAAAGGAAACACTGAACCCGCCGTCGAATCAAATCAAGCCGTCAAAAAGGAAATCATGAAAAAACTCTTTATGCTCACCCTGTCCACCGTTCTCGTTTCAGCCCTCTCGAGCTGCTTTCCGCTGATCACAACCGGGACGGCGATCACCAGCGGCGGCTTCAATGGCACGCCGCTGGCCAGCCAAAGCGACCAAAATTGGCGCACCAGTTTTGACTTGTTCACCGCCGCCGTCAAGCGGCTCGATTACAACGCCATCAATGATTTGCTGGTCGCCCCGTACTTCACCCCGATGCAAATCTCGTTGCTCGAGCAAAAGTTCAAAAATAACCCAGCACTGAGCGAGAGCGTCCACGCGCAAGCCGCCAAAATCAGCTTTGAAATCACCCGTGTTAACCAACCCAACCAAGGCAATGCCGTTGGGTTGTACCTGAACTACACCATCAACACCGTCCCTCGAGAGATCGCCGTGATCGTCGCCAAGGACAGCAGCGGTGCCATGAAAATCGTACCCACCAGCGTCTACGCCGCCACAGGACAGGGCGGGACGATCTTTGCCGTGCTGGGCATCAAGGCGGACTCCCCGGACGTGCTCAACATGCTCAACACCATCCAAAAGGAATTGGGCATTCAATGAGCCTCAACCTCGTGACCCTGCTGGGGGCGATCGCCAAACCCCCCATCTTCAACCAAACCGCCAAAGGGGTCGCGGTCTGCAATGTGGTGCTGGGCGGCTCTGAAGACATCGTCTTGCTCGATCGGCGCCTCAGCTCGGTCACCTGGACCCACAACGTGACCTTGTTTGGGCAAGACGCCGAATTGTTGCGCGGCGCCAACGAGGGCGAGGCATTGTTTGTCAGCGGTTCACTCGAGTACCGCAGTTGGGATGCGGGCAACAGCAAGCAACTGCGCGTCCGCGCCAGGTTCGTCGAATTTCTCGAGCGCGACTCGAGCAGCGTCACTCGAGACCAAAGCGGCTTTTCGCTCAAGTTCGCCAAAAATGAAGTTCAATTCAACGGCACCCTGACCCGCCCGCCAACCAGCGGGGTGATGCCCAACCGAGCGCCCTACTGCAACCTCACCGTGGCGATCAACGACTCATGGTTTGACCGAGCAAGCCAGAAGTGGAACAGCGCCGACCATTACGTCGATGTCGTGCTCCACGATGCCCTGGGACACCTCGCGGCGACGTTCGAGCAGGACCAAGCGGTCTACGTGGTCGGACGGTTGATCAATGATCCGTGGACGGGCGCGTCCGGTGAGGCAAGGTTCAAAACCAAAGTCTTTGGCAGCGACCTCGAGGCACTGATCAGGCGACCAAAATTGCTCGATTCAGCCCTGGACCTTGACCCGTATGCCGCGAACCCGTCACAAAATGATATCATCGGGACAATTTAACATTTAAAGGAATGAAATGTATGCTTCAACACGCGAACAATCCAAGCTACAATTTTAAAATTCCTGAACCGCCCAGCAGTATCACCTTCAGAAACCAACAGCGTTCAGCTTACGATAGTGTTTTCACGCATTTACAGCAGGGACATCGTCGTCAACTGCTGAACTTTCCAACCGGATATGGCAAAACGAAAACTGCTGCGGCAATTTGTGGCGCTTTTCGTCGAACCCTGTTCTTGGTACATCAAAAAAACTTACTCTACCAAGCGGTCAACGCCTTTAAGGAAGCCTACCCAAAGGCGAGTGTCGGCATCATCTGGCAAGGTCAAACCGATTACACCAGCGATTTTGTGGTTGGCATGATCCCCAGCGTCGTCAACAGACTCGAGCATATCCCTCGAGATGCCTTTGATTGCGTGATCGTCGACGAGGCGCACCACGCCGGATCGAAGGTCTGGATCAAGGTCATCGAATATTTCGGCTACACACTCAGACTCGGCTTGAGCGCCACCCCAGAACGCCTCGACGGGGTCAGCCTCGCCAGCATCTTTGACGTGGTCGCCTACTCGGTCAGCGTTCGGCAGGCAGTCCTCGAGGGGGCGCTCGCCAAACCACTCGCCAAACAGGTCAAAACCCATGTCGACATCACCCAAGTCAACACGTCTGGCGACGACTTAAACCAAAAAGAACTCGGTGCCTGCATCAACATCGATCAGCGCAACCAACTGATCGTCAACACGTATCTGCAACACGCTAGAGACCGAAAAACCCTGGTCTTCAGCGCCAGCATCAAACACGCCCAGGCACTTGCCAAAATCTTCATCGCGGCGGGCGTTCGAGCCGACGCCGTCTGGGGAGATGACCCCATGCGAGACATGAAACTCGCGGACTTCAAAGCAAACCGAACCGAAGTTCTGATCAATGCCAGTTTGCTGATCGAAGGTTACGACGACGACACGATCAATGCCATCTTCATGGCGACGCCAACCAAGTCACGCATCAAATACCAGCAGTGCATCGGTCGCGGGCTGCGCTGGCTGATCGACAAGGTCAATTGCCTGGTCGTGGACTTTGTCGACAACGTCAAAAAGGGCAAGCACCAACTGGTCGGCTTGTGGGACTTTTTTGGCAAACGAATGCGCACCAAGAAGGAAAAAGAGGACGGCGAAATTGAACTCGAGATTGACCAGATCGCCGACGCGATGAATAGTGAAAACGCCGAACAACGCTTCAACGAACTGTTTGGCGGCACGCTCGACACGAGCAATTTGCTCGAGGAGGTCGAGCTGCTGATCCCGCCTCCAGACAGCGACGCGGAAACCTGGCATATCGGCGCTCGAGCCTGGGAGAAAGACCCAGCCACGCCAAACCAGTTGGAACGCCTCAAAATGGCTGGTTTTGATGTTCAGGAAGCTGTTTACACCAAAGGCGAAGCCAGCCACTTGATTGACCGGATGGACGCCAGCAACGCCCAGAAAAAACTCTTGCTCGGTTACGGGTTCGACGTCCTGAACTACCCATGGACGTATCAAGCCGCCAGCAACACCATCAGTGAGGCCAAACGAAGCGGACGGGTGCCCAATTGGGAACGCATCAAGCGCCTGACCAAACCGGGCACGGCGCCCAAGTACACGCCAACCAAAGCCCCACAAAAAACGTCGTTTAAAAGGAGCAACCCGTGAAAAGGAAGATCACCGGCATCCTCAACCCAACCCTCGCCAAACAATTTGACCCAGGCTGGCTCGAGGCATTGAAACTCAAAGACAACAGCAAAATCACGCTCGAGCTGACCAACACCGGCATCACCATCAGTTCGTATGAATCGGTGCTCGATTCGGTCAGGGGAATTTTCGCGGTCAGCAACCCCAAGCCCAAAGCGGAAAAACTCAGAATCGCCCCAGCAACGATCCCGCCAGCCGAAACAACGCCCAATGCGCCAGGGGAGCAAACAAATGCTTAACAGTCAAAACCTGGCAAAATTCCTGCGCGGCGAACCGGCGACCGAACTCGAACAGGTTCTAAAAAACGGCTCGAGCACCATCTCGACCGTGACCGTGATGGAACTGTGCCACGAGATGGCAAGCGTCAGCCCAAAGCAAATCCTGGGGGCACTCGATAGGCTCGGCATTGAAATCCAACCCCTCAGCCTCGAGTTGGCACTGGAATCGGTCAAACACCGCAAGGAACATCCGCTCGAGCAGGCAATCCTCAAAACAATCGCTTGACAACTACGAAACTAATCATCCAAAGACCCTGTGCCACACAGGGTCTTTTGTATTTGTGAAAAAACCTCGAAACGAAAATTAGAAACAAATACAGTGACTTTGAGGTGAACCATGAACGAATTAAAGGTAAATGGCCAAACGCTTTCCATCGAACAAGAACTGCAAAATGCAATTCAAATTAAACATGGCGGAGTTCGCGCAAGAAGAAAGGCAGTGAAAGTGTTGACACAAGCGTATATGCCGATTGCAAGTTACGTGGCACAACAAGTTCACGCAAGTTTGGTGTTTCACTGGAAACCGTTATCTGTCGAAGCAATAATTGATTTCGCACAACAATTGACCAAGGTGGCGGTCAAAAAATTGCGGCGACCAATGTGGGCAGATGACGCTCCAAATTTCAGAGAAGGTTTTGTTCTCGAACTGCTAGAGTTATTGAGACACGGTTTGGCGATGGATTATTGCACGTTTGACTACCAACTGCTCACTTCGCGCGAAAAACAACACCGTACAGAGCACGATCTGAAAATGATCATGTTCAAAAACTTTGAGTTGTTTGAAACGATTTGGATGGTTCCGGACAGACAAGTGAAAGCCGTTAACCGTTTTCTTAGTAGTTTCGATAACACTCAGGCTGCCTAAAGCGACCTGCTGCATGAACAATCGCCACCATTGTTCATGCTCTTTGAAAAATCTAAGCGGTTGGTTTCAGACACGAAAGATTCATCCAACCCTGTGAAATTAACTTCAAAAAGCTTGAAAACAATAAATTTACGAAAGGACAATGTGAACCACATCCAACCAAAACCCAATTTTCCGTTTGACAGTTTCCCCGTGTCACTCGAGCTGCGAATCTTGCGAACCCTCTCCAAAGTGGTCAGTTTGCGTGGACCCGAGGCGTATCAAGCCGTCAACTTCGACAAACAAGTGGACGCCGCTGAATTCCACAGGTGCATCGAAGGACTCACATACGCTCAACATCTGGAATCAGACGGTCTGGTCGCGCCGAGCGAGTACGGCATTTTGCCAAAAGGTTTGCGTCGCCTCGAGCAGCTCGAGGCACGCCACCGTGAGCGGTACATGCAACACCTGGATGCGATGATCTTGAGGACTATCAAGGACAGCCCAAAACCCTTGTACGGTTTACAGGTCCAACGGGGCATCAAGACCTTAACGCAAGGCGAATTTGAACCGACTTTGGGCGAACTTTCTCCGCCACTTCATCGCCTAATCTTTGCGAATGCCGTGGCCACAGATTTGGCAAAACAAGAGGCACCGCCTCGACCGCCTGTCAGTCACTTCTTGCTCACCCCCAAAGGTGAAGCCTTGCTGGTCAAGAAAGAAACATCAATGAACAAACCCGGACAGCGCCTCAGCCGCAAAGAACGGCGCCAGCGTCTCAAAATCGGCGCATTGATCATATTGCCTGGAATTCTGGGCAGCCTCGCCCTTGGGGTCATGAGCTTCGTCCCCGTACAGAGCAGCGCCAAACTGCTGTCAACCCGTACTGACGGCGTTAAGACCTACCAGGTCGAGCGCGGTCACACGACTCAACCGGTCGAATACAACGTCCAACCACCAGTCGGCGGCGTCCATTCGCCACGGGTTGCCCCATGTGTGATCGTGGAAACCTTGATCTCCAGTGAAGAAGCGGTTCACAGCTTGGAGCACGGCGCCGTCTGGATCACCAGCCGCGACGGGTGGAAGGCGGGCGATAAAACCGCGATCGTCAGCGCCCAAAAGACCTACCCCGCAATCTTGGGCAGCCTCGTGCCTTTTCAAACCAGCCGTTATGTGCTGAGTGCCTGGGGCAAGCAATTGCCGCTCGATAAGCTTGACCCCAGAAAGCTCGAGCTTTTTTTGAGAGAATTCAGCAACAAGGGACCCGAAATCGTCAACTGTCCCACTGGAAAATAACTCGAGTGTTTTGTGCGGCAAACGCTTGGAGGTGGAAACAAGATTACAAGTATTAATTCGGACAGTAAGCAACAAACCTTAAACGTTTGAAAGGAAGTTGAGATGTCGTTAATTAAAACTTTTACCCTGAAGCTTATCCCCAGAAGCGCACTGATCGTGACCAGCATATTGATGCTTTCATTGTGCAGCCAAAGTTTTTTAGACAGCGCACCGCCCGCATCGGAAATTGGTTTTGCGTTGGTGAGCGTATTGCGCGTCTACCTGTGCAGTGTTGGATTGATCTTGGGGGCGGTAGGAAGTACATTCTTCTCGCAACATTACAAAACGGTTGAGGGGTACAAAAACAGCCTTGCTGTCTTCCCAATGCCAACTTTTAGTATTTGTTGCATTGCGGTTGTTTCAAGTTTTTACCTGATCGATTTTTTAAAACCGCTTATCCAACAGAGTTGGGGAAGCTTCCCCGTCACCTCCTCAGCAAGAGTGTTGTGGTTTGAGCAACGTGCGGCGTTCAGTTTCTTGTTTTTGCTCGTTTCCACCTTGTTTTTTCACTCGTTCGGGTTGCGAAAATTGGAACCTCCCCAACCTTCAACAATTTCAGCCACTTGAAACTTTGTGCATCGCAGTAGTCCAAATGACCTCAAATCTTGAGGTCATTTTACGTTTAGAAAGGAAAATCATGTCCGAAGAAACCAAAATCGCAAAGACCTTTGACCCGCGAGACCACTTGATCAAACTCGGCAAGAAAGACTATCTTCCCGTCGCGGGGCGGCTGTTGTGGTTGAATTTCGAGTGCCAGAATTTCACCATCGACACCGAACTGATCGAAATGTCGGACAAACACGCAGTTTTCAAAGCGACTGTCACGATCACTCAAGGTCAGCATTTGCGCAAAGCCAGCTCATACAAGCGAGAAGACCAAAATCACTTTCCAGATTCTGTCGAAAAAGCCTGTACCGGCGCAGTCGGTCGTGCCCTGGGAATGCTTGGCTTCGGTACACAATTCACCGACGAGTTCGACGAGGTCACCAACAAAACCAATCGACAGGTCGACACAGGACGAGAAACGAAGTACAGCAATCAAAAACCACAACATTCGAGTGCCAACGACAAGCAGGTCGGTGTGGCAAAACTCAAGGGCATCGTAGGCATGGCGGCAAATGCCTTGGGCTGCCAAGGGGAAGCCCTCAACGCCAAAATGCTCGAACACGCTCGAGCATTCAATCCCCAGATTCAGCAGTTGGCAGAATTAAACGATGCCCAGGCCACCCAACTCAAAGACCAATTCGTGCAAATGCAACAGCAAGCCCGCCAGCAAAATTAACCACCGAACACAGTGTAAAAAACGCATTGCACACCTGAATTGTCGTCTAGAATTTTGCCATGCCACGCAGTCCGCACAACACCTACCAAGAACCCATTTTGCCGATCACGCTCGAAGATCACGCTCGCCTGGCTCGAGCCGCACAAATCCTCGACTGCCCCCAACCGCCGCGCACCACAGCCGGTTACGAACGCAAGGCGCAATTGCTGCTGGTGGCGAGTCTGCTTAACCCTTGTAAAAAAGAGGCGATGGTCGACTTGTTTTACTGGCTCAGCGTCAACGTGGAACAACTCAAGCATGAACTCGAGCAACCGCACCGGCAAATGGGAGAGACCTCAAAATTGCTCAAGCTCCAAAACCGCGACTTGCTTGGCCTGATCAAGGTTGTCAAGCGCCGATTGCACCAACAGCGGCAAGCCAGACCGCTGAATCCAATTCGAATTGCCAATCAACTCAACTGAATTTGAAGGCATTCGGGCTGACCTGTGAAAAAGCCGACATCGGATTTTGGGATCTCAAGTAACCTGAATCCGTGCCCAGGATATCAAATCCTAATCAAAAGCACCCCACGTTCCAGATGTTTCGGAACTTGGGCTTCCGCCTTTTTCCGTCACTGGTTCAAACAAAGGAGCGTACTATGCGTTCGATTTTGGTTATCAGTGAAAACCGTTGCACGGTCAGATTCATTGCCGAGAGACTTCGTTCACGCGAAGTACTCGAAAGCATGGCTGGCTTTGACTACCTTGAGCTTGAGGATGGTCGAGATTTGATCTGGGCAGACGATTTTCGTCTTCCGGGTCAAAGAGTGCTCGTCGGAAATCGGCAACCGCATCCCGAAGAGCAGTTCATCCTGTTAACCAGGCATGGACTTTTCCAACGGTGCGTCTGCGTCGTGGACTAGACGATACTCGTCGGTTCTGATGCTGAGATCAATCAAAAACCTTTGGTTTTTGGTTGATCTTTTCGCGCAAATTTCAGTTAAACTGCCTTCGAAAAGGCAGTCATATCAGTCTTGGAAAGAGTCAAATGCCCAAAGCCCAACGCCTCAAATTCTTGGTGCTCGACAACCCCAAAGCACCCTTCATCAGCAACGCCAGGTTCTCGTTTGAGGACAGCCCCGTCATGGCCCAGTACGCGAAAACGATACGGCTCGAGAACCCCCTGTCCTCGGACGGCTTGTTCTTCAACTTGGAAACCTCCGCCTCTGGGGACGCCACGATCAGTTTGTGCCGAGACGACTCGGGAACCAACCTGAGAGATTTCTTGCGCAAACCCGTGATGGCTTATGAGGTTTTTTCACACCGCGACCCCAATCAACGGGTTTATGCCGAGCGCCGCTTTGTACCAGACACCAAATGGGTGCTAACTCGAAACGGTTTGGTCATGGGGCAGCTTGGCTGGGTGGAAGACGGCTCTGATGAAATCCAGTATTTCCCAAGCGCCGCCAGCGCCAACGCTCGTTTTGAACGTTTCCAAGGAGTCGGTTTATGAACGACCCTCAAAGTAAAGAACTAAGGCGACTCGAACGGATCAGGCGATTTCAAGACCCAGCTTACGTAGAGACATTTGAAAATCGTCCAACCCGCAAACTGCCCGTGTTCATCAATCCACACTCGGGCTTTGAAACCCTCGGGACACAAACCATCGCAGGCGAGGCTGCCATTCGGGTCTTCAACACCCTGCTCGAGCAGGGCAGTTCCATGTTGGAAGAAATTTTCTTTGAGTTCAGTTGCAACGAGGAAGGCGATTGCACGGTCAACCTCAACCAAGACCATCTGCACTTAAACCTCAAAGATGAACTGGACAAACCGGTCGTGGCCTACCTCTTAAACGACAATCCTTCACAAGCAATTTACGCCGAGCGGCACTTGCTCGAGGACCAAGAATTTTGGATGGTCACCAAGAATCATAAAGCTCTGCTCCAAAACGGTCAATGGGGAGACTTGAACGCACCCGATGTTCAACATTTTCACAGTGCCCTGGATGCAGACAAGGGTTTTGAACTCGCCAAATAAACCTTCACCATTCCCGCCAACCTTTGAACCTCGAGCATCTCGAGGTTTTTTACTTGGTGCCATCACCTGTCGCCTTTCCTCGTCGCAAATAATCAGTTCAAAGGAGAATTAATCATGACCAAAAAGCCCGAACCTCAAAAACCAGTCGACACTTTTACCCCCAACCCACAACCGACCCTTGTGCCCAAAGCCAACGCCAAACTCGAGTTCATTCAAGCCTTGGTTCATGGTTTCAAAGTCGTGAACGCAAATGGAGGTCACGCTTGATCCTCAATCCGCAACAACAAAACGCGGTCGAGCACGATCAAGGTCACGCCCTGGTCGTCGCCGGTCCAGGATCGGGCAAAACCAGAACCCTGACCGCCAGAATCGCCTATCTGATCGGTGAGGGCGTACCCGCCAACCAAACGACGGCCATCACCTTCACCAACAAAGCGGCTCGAGAAATCAAGAAACGCCTCAGCCTCCAACTCGGTGAGGCGGTCGGAGAGTTGAACATCGGCACGTTTCACGCCGTGGGCTTGAACATCATCCGGTCCCACGGAACCGCCATCGGTCTGATGGCCAAAATCGGATTGCTCGAGCAAAGCGAATCGCTATCGGTCATGCGAGAATCATTGCGGGCGCTGGGCATTGAGATCAGCAAAAAAGCTGGCACCACGCAATACCCGGTCTTCTTGGGTGCGGTCTTGCGCGAGGCGAAAATGAAATTGCTCGAGAGTGCAGATTTGCTCGAGTATTACCGACAGCAAAAGCTTGCCTTCCATCACGGTTTGCCAGTTGAAATTGCCGCCGCCGCGTACCAGCAGTATGAAAAACGCAGCCGCGCCCGAGGGCTGCTGGATTTTGACGACCTGATCATGCTGGCGGTCAAAATCCTCAAAACCTCTCCAGAGGCACTCGAGGATTGGAAACTCAAAACCAGTTATTTGCTGGTCGACGAATTCCAAGACAGCAACTCAGCCCAGTACGAACTGATCAAAGCCTTTGAGAGCGCCAACGTCATGGTGATCGGCGACGCCGCCCAAGCCATCTATTCCTGGCGCGGTGGGAACCCCAGCATCTTTGAAGACTTTGAGCGTGAATTCACGGCAAAGCGTTTCGTGATCTCCCAAAATTACCGTTCCTCAGACAGCATCCTGGCAGCCGCCAACGCCATCATGAAAGATGGACTGCAAACCATACCCAACCTGGTCGGAATGCAAGGATTCGGCAAACCCGTTCAATTGTTCGTCGCCGACGACGCCGAAACGGAAGCGCAATTCATCGCCGGTGAAATCGCCCGAGTCAGCAAAAACCCTCACGCCAATTTTAACGACTTTGCAGTGCTCTACCGAACCAACATCCAATCCCGAGCGCTCGAGCAAGCGCTGGCTCGAGCGGGCGTGCCCTACAAACTGGTCGGCGGTTCAAGTTTTTGGAGCAGAATCGAGGTCAAAATCTGCATCAGCTTTCTGCGCCTGGTCCAAAACCCAGCCAACGACCCAGCCCTGGAGTATCTGATCGAACACGCCCTGCACTTTAAACACGTGCCAGATTGCTCTAAACTGTCCTTGGGCGAAAGCAGCTTGGAGAAAATCAAAGCCTACGCCAGACAAAAAGACCTCTCACTGCTCGAGGCTTTCGGCGCCGAATTCCCTGGCTTAAAGGCACCCGCTTTAAATGCCATGCACTGGCTGTACGAGATCGCCATGCCCAAACTCTTCGAGGAGGCGAGCGACGCGGTCAACCTCCTGACCCAAGTCCTCGAAGCCTGGGGTTATATCGGACAACTTGGTGCGGAGGCGACAGACCCCGACCAAGAAACCTCCAGGATCGCCCAGGATCGCCTTGAAGGCATTGCCGAGGTCATTGGCATGGCTCAAGAGCACGCCGACCAAGGAGGCGACATTGAGAGCTTCCTGGAGATCATCACCCTCGAGCGCTCACAGCAAGAACAGCGTTCAATACTCGAGCACGATCCAGCAAGCGACCTCAACACCGGCAGGGTCACCCTGTCGACCATCCATGCCGCCAAAGGGCTGGAATGGAACCGCGTGTTCGTGGTCGGTTTTGACCAAGGCATCATGCCCGCAGGGATGAGTTTTGAAAATGAAACGGCTTACCACGAAGAGCGCCGGGTGGCGTTCGTCGCCATCACGCGGGCGGTCGAATCACTGACCCTGACCCGCGCCAGACGCCGCAGGTTTGGCTCAGAATGGGGCGAGACACAGCCCAGCGAATACCTCAAAGCGCTCGAGCCTCACATCGTCGAAGTCCGTCAACAGACAAATGAACAACCGATTCAAGATGTGCAATTTCCTCAGAATCAAAGCGTGATTGCGCTAAACTAAAGATATAGCAAAAACCGAAGTCAT
>CAXTTL010000043.1:0-26114 GCA_964247135.1 uncultured Deinococcales bacterium
TTTAACAACTGGTCTTCAGATGCCGAGATTGGGGCGCTCAACGTGGTGCGCAATGCCTTCCAAGCCCAGGGTGGCAAATGGACGGACATCACCATTGCCCACGACACGGGCGCGAGCATTCCACTGATCAACATGTTGACCGGCGGCAACCCGCCCGATGTGTTCATCGAAAGCAACGCTGGCTTGCGGCGCGAACTCTTCAAGCAAGGTTTGCTGAACGATTTTACCGCCTATTACAACTCGCTGAAAGTGGACAAGTACATTCCACCAGCCGTCAAAGACGCCATGATGGTCGATGGCAAGGTGCTCAGTGCGCCCTTGGCAATTCATATCGTCGGCACGGTGTTCTGGAACATTGCGGCGGCGAAAAAAGCGGGCGTCAACCCCAAAGCCTGGAAGAGTATGGACGACATGTTCGGCGACTTTGCCAAGATCAGAAAAGCCGGCATCATCCCGCTGGCAATCGGGGCGCAAAAATGGCAACTCGAGTATTTGCTCGGCTCAATGATGGTTGAAGTCTCGGGCAGCCTGTACGACGATATTTGCGGTTTAAACCCCAAGAAAGCCTCGATTGATTCCAAAGACATGCGCCAAGCGCTGGCATACTTCCGCAGGATTCAAAAAGAAGCTGATCCAGGCAGCGCCAACCGCAACTGGAACGACACCACCGCCCTGGTCATGCGCGGCGATGCCCTGATGCAACTGCACGGCGACTGGATGAAAGGCGAATTCCTGGCAGCCAAAAAGAAGCTCGGCGTCGATTTTGACACCATGCTCGTGCCCGGCGCGGCTGGCGTGCAAGTGACCGTGGACGAGGAAACCTTTTTGAAGCCAGCCAACGAAACCAAAAAGAACTCCATCGAAGCCCTGTTTAAAATCATGCTCACCAAAAGCATCACCGAGAATTTCAGCGTGATCAAAGGCAGCACCCCAGTTCGGCTCGACGCCACCAAAGGCATTGACAAGCACGCCAAACTGGTGCTCGCCGCCCTGAAAAGACCAGGCTTTGGACACCCAGTCAAAAACATCACGATGGATCAAGATTGGTCTGGCGCTTTTGCAGACTTGGCGGATGCCTTCTGGAACACGCCAGAAATGACCGCCGATCAGTTTATTTCACAAGCCCAAAGTAAGTTTGACGAGGTGTTCAAGAAGTAAGCTCGAGTATCGCAGTATTTCTCCTCTCATCCCCGACCCTTCTCTCCCAGGAGAGAAGGGAGTTTGGGTACGATATTGATTCGTGAAATTTAGGTTTTCAGCCGTCACTAAGGGCGCAGCAAGCAGCGCCCCTACAGCTTCAAAATACATGACAGACGCAAATTAGCAAAAACATTCTGACTATTGAAATCAAGAAATTATTTTGAATCCAATTTTTGCGAACAGGAGAACGACATGACGAACAAAACTGGGGCTTTTGACGTGGTGTGCGATGTGGGAACAGAGCGTCTTCCTGGCAGCACGGTCTATGACGTGCAAACGCAGACATACACGATCACAGGCAGCGGCAACAACATTTGGGGACTCGAGGATGAATTTCAGTTTGCGGCTTTGAAAATCTCGAGCAATTTGATCCTGACCGTGCAGGCTGGGTTTTTGGGAGAGGGCAAAAACCCGCACCGCAAGTGGGGCATCATGTTCAGACAGGGTCTCGAGGGTGATGCGGTTCATGCGAACGTGGTGGTGCACGGCGACGGGTTGACTTCTTTGCAATACCGCCCAACAAAAGGCGCTGAGACGCTCGAGATCAAAGCCGCGCTTACCACCGCAGATGTGGTGCAACTCGAGCGCTCTGGGAATGACATCATCATGCGGGCGGCAAAATTTGGTGAAGCCCTGATCGAAACTGGACGCATTCAAATTGGATTCTCGAGCGAGATTTACGCAGGGTTGTTTGTTTGCTCGCACGAAATTGATGTTCTCGAGACCGCCGTTTTTAAGAATTTTCGGCTTGATGTTCCCGCCGCCATTGGGATTGACGGCTACCAACAGACTTCACCAAGCCGTCTCGAGTTGCTCGAGGTGGAAACTGGCAACCGCAGCATCATTTACTCGAGCACCGCGCATTTTGAGGCGCCCAATTGGTCTCGAGATGGCAAGTATTTGCTGTACAACCAGGAGGGCAAAATCTATAAATTTTCGCTCGAGACAAAACAACCCGAATTGCTCAACACGGGCAATGTGACGGCGAACAACAACGACCACGGCATCTCGTTTGACGGCACAAAACTTGCCCTCTCAAGCCACACCACGCAGGATGGCAGAAAAGCGGGATCGCAAATTTATGTGGTCGATATTGCTGGCGGCGAACCCGTCAAAGTCACCGATGATGCGCCGTCGTATTGGCACGGTTGGTCGCCCGATGGCAAGACGCTGGTGTACTGCGCCGAACGGGATGGCAGTTACGACATTTACGCGATTCCCTCGAGCGGCGGGGCGGAAACCCGCCTGACCGCCTCGCAAGGACTTGACGATGGTCCAGAATTCAGCCCAGATGACAAGTTTATTTATTTCAATTCGACCCGCACTGGGCAAATGAAAATCTGGCGCATGAAACCAGACGGCAGCGAGCAAGAGCAAGTCAGTTTTGGCAACGGCAACGACTGGTTCGCGCATCCCTCACCCGACGGCACACGAATGCTGTACGTCTCGTATCGGCTCAGTGTGCCAGCCGCCAGCCACCCGCACAACGAACGCGTGACCATCGTTGAGCAGGAAATCTCGAGCGGCAAGGTGCGGGTTCTGGCGTACCTGTATGGCGGGCAGGGCACGTTAAACGTTGCTTCCTGGAGTCCCGACGGCAAGTTTGTGGCGTTTGTCTCGTATACTTACGGCGACCCATCAATTTAGGAAAACATGCCTGACCTGAGAGCCAAACTCGAGCAATCGCCGCTGGGCATGGGTGGGTCTTTTTACGGTCTGGATCACGCCAAACTCGAGGGTGAACCAGACATTTTGGCGGCATGGGAAACCGCATTTGAACTTGGCATTAACCATTTTGATACCGCCACGGGGTACGGCGACGGTTATTCCGAACGCCTGCTGGGTCGGTTTATGGCGGGCAAGCGCGAGCAGATTTTTCTGGCATCCAAAGCCGATCTGGACATTACCAGCAGCCAAGCGATCTTGGAAGCCATCGATGCCAGCCTCGAGCGTCTGCAAACCGATGTGATCGACCTGTACTACCTGCACTGGTCCCGAACCGGTAAAGACATGCGCCCTTGGATGACCGGACTCGAGGCGGCGCGGCAACAGGGCAAAATTCGTTTTGTTGGGGTCAGCAATTTTTCAGTCTCGCAGATGGAACAACTCTCCGAGGTCGGGCAGATTGACGCCTGTCAAATGGGGTACAACCTGTTGTGGCGTTTTAACGAGCGCGACATTTTGCCGTACTGCCGCCAGCACAACATTGCCGTGATCGCCTACAGCGCCTTGGCGCACGGGATTTTGTCGGGCAAATACCCCAGAGCACTCGAGTTTGCCCCAAACGATCAACGCTGGAGCATTCGGCTGTTCAAACCTGACGCCTGGGCGCAGGTTTTTGAGGCTGTGAAAAATTTCAAACAACTTGCCTCTTCGGAAAACCTGGCACTCTCGCATTTGGCGTTGCGCTGGTTGTTGCATCAAGCCGATGTTGCCTCGGTATTGGTCAGCAGCAAAAACAAACAACAGGTGCTCGAGAATCAAAAAGCACTTGCCCTCGAGATTCCAGACCGTGTCTTTGCTGAACTGACCACCCTCAGCGACCACCTGATCCAAGCCATTCCCGACGACAGAGACCTCTTTGGGTATCAACCCTAGAATTGGAGCGAACATGCCAGACTCGAGCCTTCCAGACCAAAGCATTTTTCAGATTTGCGTGATCGTCGATGACCTGGAGCGGTACGGCGAAAATTACCGCAAAATACTTGGCTTTGACGTGCCGAGCGAGGTTCAAACCACGCACACTTTTGAGCACACGCAGGCACAATATTTCGGACAACCGATGAACGCTCGAGCCAAAATTGTCAGCTTTATGCTGGGCAACGTCGCATTCGAGTTGCTGCAACCGCTCGACGAGGGCAGTGTTTGGATGGATTACCTGAAACAACACGGCGCGGGAATTCATCACATTGCGTTCAACGTGCCGCGCATCGCGCCTGCCGCCGCGTTTTTTGCCGACCACGGTTACCAGGTCATCCAGCAGGGTTTGTTCACGGGACGCACGGGCATGTACGCCTACCTGAACACCGACAAAGACTTGGGTCTGACCACCGAATTGCTCGAGCATTACCAAAACACCACTCGAGCCACCACACCAATATTCTCGAGCGACAGAGGCATTGGCACGAACGTTGTAATTCAAGTTGGAATTGTGACCAACGACATTGCGGCGATGGCAAAGCGTTATCAAGAGGTCTTGGGTTTACCCAAACCAAGCACGCAAGAAACTCCAGGCTATCAGATCACCGAAGCCAGATTCAACGGCGCACCAACCGAAGCCACAGCCAAACTCGCCTTTTTTGATTTTGGGCAAGCGCAACTCGAGTTGATCCAACCCGACCAGATTCCCAGCGTTTGGCGCAACGACCTGAATGCCTTTGGCGACGGCACACACCACATTGCCTTTAAAGTTGAAAGCACCCAAAAAGCCGTGGCTCACTTTGCCAAACACGGCATCGAGGTGAGTCAACAAGGCTATTACGGTGATCGCAGCGGCATGTACACCTATATGGGCAGCCAGACTGCGCTTGGGGTTGTGATTGAACTGCTCGAGAATTTTCCCGAACCCCGCTAAACCAGGAGGCTTATGAAATGGATTACAAGGGAAAAAGTCAAGGTTGATCGTGTCGCCTGCCCGTGGTTGATTGCCAAATTCGTGGACCAAGACGCCGATTTTTTGTTCGTTCCAAACGATCAAATCATGGCGGTGGCGGCACTAGAGAATGCGATTCCTTACGATGTCAAGGATGTCGAACTCGGGCTTCACGGGCAGGAGTGTAGTTTTGACGCGATTTGCCGCAAGTACAACTTGTGGGAAAAAGACGCTGCACTGGTGCGGCTGGTAAAAAATATCAATAGTGCAGACACCGACAACGCGCTCTGGAATCAACCCGAGGCGATTCCCAATTCAAAATAACCTTTGGTTTGTTGCTTTGGGAGAGATGAAGCTTGGTAAAATACCAAGCTTCATCTTTTTTGCCGCTCGAGTTAGCCGTCGTTTTGTGGGCGTCTTAAACCCGTGGCAAATGCCAGAATATTTTCTTGACTGAGTTCCTCACCCTCGAGTTCGCCGACAATCTGACCTTCGCGCATGACCAGAACGCGTTGGCACAGCTCGAGAATTTCGGGCAGGTCGGTGGAGATCATGATGACCGCCATGCCCTGCGCGGCAAGTTCGAGGATGAGTTGGTAGAGTTCGGCTTTGGAGATCAGGTCGATGCCCCTGGTGGCTTCGTCCAGAATGATGACTTTTGGTTTGGTGACCAGGGCGCGTGCCAGAAGGAGTTTTTGTTGGTTGCCGCCAGAAAGCTCGCCCGCTTTTTCTTGGGCGTTGCCGGTCCCGATGCCGAGTCGGGCGGCGGTGGTTTTGAACAGGTCCCGCAGGGCTTTCTGGTCGTTCAGTCCGGCTTGGGTGTAACGGTTTAAAACGCTCAATGTCAGGTTGTCTTGGACGCTCATCTCGAGGAACATGCCTTGTTCGAGACGGTTTTCTGGGACGTAGGCGACACCCAATTTCAGGGCGTCGGCGGGGGATTCGATTTTTTTGAGTTGCCCGTCGATCAGGATTTCGCCGCCGCGTTTTGGGTCCACGCCGCAGATCAGTCGTGCCAGCTTTGATCGTCCAGAGCCGACCAGTCCGCTCAAGCCAAGGATTTCTCCGGCTGCCAGGGATAAACTCGCGGGTTTGATGCGTTTCGCGTCGGTCAGTTCGCGCACCTCGAGTACGGTCTTGGCTTTGTGCGGATGCGGGTCGGTGTGTGGCTTGGGTTGGCTGGTTTTGCCCGCCATCATGTTGACCACAACTTGGGCGTGAATGCTTTCGCCGCTGAGTGTGCCTGCCACCTGTCCGTCGCGCAGCACGGTCACGCGGTCCGCCAGGGCGTAGACCTCGTTGATGCGGTGCGAGATGTAGACGATTGCCACACCTTCGGCGCGGAGGCTGCACATGACTTCAAAGAGCTTTTCGGTTTCGCGCTCCGAGAGCGCCGAGGTGGGTTCGTCCATGACCAGCACGCGCCCTCGGTACGCCAACGCCCGGGCGATTTCGACCAGTTGCGCTTCGCCCAAACTGAGTTGATTGACGCGGGTGTTGGGGGCAAATTTTGCCCCGAGTTGCTCGAGGATCACAAGCGCGGCTCGGTTGAGTTGATTTTGGTTGAGCAACCAACCGAAACGCCGTTCGGAACCCAGAAAAATGTTTTCGGCGACGGTCAGGTTGGGCACCAGGCTGAGTTCTTGATGAATCAAGTTGATGCCGGCGGCTCGAGCCTCGAGCGGTGATCGGAGGCGGACTTTTTGAGCGTCGAGCAGGATTTCGCCCTGGTTGATCGGGTGAATTCCCGCCAGCACTTTCATCAATGTGGATTTGCCGGCGCCGTTTTCGCCGACCAGGGCATGAATTTCAAACGGGTAGGCTTTGAAATCGACGTTGCCCAGCGCCTGCACGCCGGGGAATTCTTTGTAGACGCCGCGCATCTCGAGCATGGGTGCTCGGGGGTTGGTCTTGGCGGGCGTTGGAATGGGGTCGCTGACGTTATTCGTTGGCGATCACCACTTCGGGTCCACGTTGGCGCAGGGTGGCGCGGGTGCTGGCGTCCAGGCGGTTGTCGGTGATGACGCAGTGAAGTTCGCGGAAGGCGGCGACCCGCAGCATGGCTTGCGAATCCCATTTCGAGGCATCCAGCAGCAGTGCCACCCAGGTGGCGTGTCCGAGCGCGGCGCGTTTGATGTCAATTTCGGGCAGGTGCTTGTCGGAAATGCCAAACTCGAGGTTGGCGGCGGAGGCGGACAGAAAGCAGCGGTCAAACCTCGAGGATTCGATGAAGCGCAGGGCTTGTTGTCCGGTCACGACGCCGGTGTTGCGGTAGAGTTCGCCGCCGAGTTGAACCACGGTGATCTCGTCGCAGATCAGGGCGCTCGAGATTGTGACGGCGTTGGTGACGATGCGCAGTTGTTTGAAGTCGCGGCGCTTGATGGCGAGTGCCAGCTCGAGCATGGTGCTGCCGGCGTCCAGGAAAATGGTTTCGCCGTCGCGGATGTGGTCGGCGGCGGCTTCGGCGATGGCGCGTTTTTCGGTGATGTTCAGGCTGCTGCGGGCTTGGCTGGGGGCTTCGCTGCGGTGGACAATTCGGGCGCCGCCATGCACGCGTTTGACCTTGCCGTCGCGGGCGAGGCTTGCCAGGTCGCGGCGCACGGTCATTTCGCTGACGCCCAGGTCGGTTGCCAGCAGGCTGTTGGTGCGAAAACCGTGGGTTTCGAGCAGGTTGAGGATTCGTTCGATGCGTTGATCGGCAAGCATGGTTTGGTGTCCTTGTTTGTGCGTTTGTGTTGTTATCTTGGTTGGTGTTTGATGATTTGGGACTTTTTTTAGAGTATACCGAATTGGGCGAGCCTGCATTTGGCGTGTTTGTGACCATCAATCACAAAGGCTTGACAATTGTTTGAATTTGAGTTACTTTTGTCGCATCTTGTTTAACTCTGTTTGAAATTGTTTGAATCACCAGTCGGCGTTCATGTCTGCAACTTGGACAGCTTCACCTTGACCACCCGAGGGGATGCCCCTCGAGCGGCGGTGTCAACTTCACTTTTTAAAGTCCAAATTTTGGGGATGCCGCCCAATTCAAGACCCAAACCAGCCAGATCAGGGCACCAGAAAGGGATCATGATTTCCAGTTCAGCGCTTCTCACCCCACCCCCAGCGCCGCAGCCGACGCAAGCCTTGCTCGAGATGCGCGGCATCAGCAAACGATTTCCGGGCGTGCAGGCGCTGGCGGAAGTCAATTTCAGCGCCCACGCCCATGAAGTCCATGCCTTGATGGGCGAGAACGGCGCGGGCAAATCCACCCTCATGAAAATCCTGACCGGCGTGTACTCGCACGACGGCGGTCAAATCTTGCTGGAGGGCAAAATCACCCATTCCAGCGACCCTCGAGCCGCCCAGCGCCACGGCATTGCGATCATCCACCAAGAACTCAACCAAGTGCCGGAGCTGAGCATCCGTGAAAATTTCTTTTTGGGACGCGAAAAACGTGGCGCGTTCGGCATTCTGGACAACGAATTGATGCGAATTGAGACCAAACGCTGGCTCGAGCAGGTGGGTTTGAAACTCAACGTCGACCGACCACTGCGCGGCTTGCGGGTTGCCGAACGTCAATTGCTCGAGATTGCCAAAGCCATCAGTTTACGCGCCCGCATTCTGGTGATGGACGAACCCACCACGGCACTGAACGCCGAAGAGGTCGCCAGGTTGTTCACGATTGTGCGTCAATTGCGCGACGACGGACTGGCGGTGATTTACATCTCGCACCGCATGGACGAGATTTTTGCGATCTCTGACCGTGTGACCGTGCTGCGCGACGGACAACTCGCCGGAACCCGAGTCACCGGCGAACTCAGCCGAGACGTGCTCATTACGTTGATGGTCGGACGGGAACTGCCAGATTTGTACGCCGAACACGTCACCAAAGATGCCCCATCAGACCCGAACAACCCAAGACCAGAGGTGATTCGGGTCAGCCATTTAAACGTGAAAGCCAAACCGGGCGGGCAACCCCTGCACGACATCAATTTTCAGGTTCGTGCCGGCGAAATCCTCGGGCTGGCGGGTTTGCTCGGTGCTGGGCGCACCGAACTGCTCGAGGCACTCTACGGCGTGCCTCACCCTGCCAACATCAGCGGCGAGATTTACCTGGACAACCAGCCCGTGCGCATCACCTCCCCAGGGGCTGCGATTCGGGCGGGCATCGGGTTTATCACCGAAGACCGCAAACACCAAAGCCTGGTGCTGGTGCGTTCCGTCGCCGAAAACATCAGTTTGGTCGGACTTTCTAAATTTGTTCGTGGCGGACTGATCAACCTCAAGCTCGAGGAAAAAGCGATCGGTGACGCCATTCGCACCCTGCGCGTCAAAACCCCGACGCCCAACACGCCGATTGCGTCGTTGTCGGGCGGCAACCAGCAAAAGGTGGTGTTCGCCAAATACTGGCTGACCAAACCCAAACTCTTCTTGCTCGACGAACCCACGCAAGGCATCGACGTGGGCGCAAAAGCCGAAATTTATGCTTTAATTCGAGAACTCGCCAAATCAGGAACCTCGGTGATTCTCGCCTCGAGCGAAATGCCAGAATTGCTGATGCTCTGTGACCGTATTCTGGTCCTGTGCGACGGTCGAATCACCGCCGACCTGCCAAGGATCGAAGCCACCCAAGAAAAAATCCTCGATTTCGCCACGCGCTTTCGCGCCCCCTCGGAGGTTCACGCATGACCAGCCTGCCCGTCACGCCCGCCCGCACCGCCAACGGACGGCGCATCCTCGATTTTGTGCTGCGTTTCCAAGGGTATTTGGGGCTAGTGGCGGTCTTTGTGATCGGCACGATCTTCGCCCCGCAACGCGACGGTGTGAACCTGTTTGTGGATGTCACCAACCAAATGAACATTTTGCGCTACGTCGCCGAAACGGGCATCATCGCCATCGGCATGACCCTGGTGATCCTGGTCGCCGAAATTGACCTGTCCGTCGGCGCAATGCTGGCGTTTTCGGCAACCTTCACGGCGTACCTGCTGACCGGCACGGGTATCGGCGCGGTGCCTGCGTTTCTGATCGTGATTGTCACAGGCATTGTGCTGGGCTTTATCAACGGCACAGTCACCACCGGTTTACGCATTCCCTCATTTGTGGTCACGCTCGCCATGATGAGCGTCGCTCGAGGTTTGGCACGGCTGTTGTTTGGAGGCGTGGCAATTCCCCTGCTGCCCATTTCGCAGGGCGGCGCTGCCCCCGAAAGCGCTTTTTTCTTCTCGCAACGCATTGCCGGAATTTTTCCGGTGCCAGCTTTGCTGATGTTTGCCGTGGCGGGACTGACCGGTTTTGCCCTGCGTTACATCCCCTTCGGACGGCACGTTTACGCCGTCGGCGGCAACCCAATCGCGGCTCGACTCTCCGGCGTGCGGGTCGATGCCACCAAAATCGCAGTTTTTGCGATCAGCGGCGCACTGACCGCACTGGCGGCTTTTGTTCACGCCATTCAACTCAACCAGGGCGCACCAAACGACGGCAACGCCTACGAATTAAACGCCATCGCCGCCGTGGTCATCGGTGGCACCAGCTTGCAGGGCGGCATTGGCAGCATCGCGGGTTCTGTGGCGGGCGCCTGGATGCTGGGCATGATCGACAATGTGCTCAACCTCAACAACATCGAATCTGATGTTCAACTGCTGATCAAAGGCAGCCTGATTGTCGTGGCGGTGGCGGTACAACGCCTGCAACGCCGCGCCTGAAAATCGTTCCTCTCGAGCCACAACCACATTCAACGTCCAGGTTTTCTGGAGGAGGTGATTTGACATGACGAGATTCGCCGTACCCAACCCGTGCCGTTCAAAACCCAGGTTGAACGACGAATCCCGCCACACCCGATGAGATAAAAATCCGAACCCCATCTGCCCAGAGGCTATCACCTTTCCAGCGAACGTTAAAGGAGTAAAGATGAACCGCATCACCAAAGGTTTACTGACCATCATGGGCATCACCACGCTTGCCGCCATGGGCTTGCAGGCAACACAGGCGCAAGGCAAGACCTACACCATCGGATTCTCGCAACTGGCATTTGACGATCCGTGGCGCGTGGCATTCAACAACCAGATGACCAAAGCCGCCGCCAAACACGCCAACTTCAAACTGACCATCGTCAACGCACAACGCGACAGTTCCAAACAGATTGCCGATGTCGAAAACCTGATCCAACAAAAAGTGGACGTGCTGATCATCTCGCCAAACGAGGCTGCGCCACTGACCGCGATTGTCAAAAAAGCCTACGACGGCGGCACACCCGTGATTGTCCTTGACCGCAACGTCCTCGGCGACGCCTACACGATGTTCATCGGCGCGGACAACAAGTTCATCGGCAAAAAAGCCGGCACATACGTCGCCACCTGGTGTCGCAGCCAAAAACTGATTCCCTGCAACATCCTCGAGGTTTCGGGCTTGTCCGGTTCGACACCAGCCCAAGAGCGCGGCTCGGGATTCCGTGAGGGCATTCAAAGCAACAAAAACGCCAAAATTGCCGCCAGCGTCACCAGCGAATGGCAAAAAGCCTTGGCTGTGCCCGCCGCCGCCGCCGCCTTCCAAGCCAACAGCAAAATCAACGTGGTTTACGCCCACAATGACGATTCTGCCGAAGGGGCTTACATTGCCGCCAAGAATGCCAATTTGGACTTGAAGAAAATGCTGTTCCTGGGCATCGACGGTCTGCCCGACAAGAACGGTTCTATCGTCAGCATTTTGCAAGGTCGTCTGGGCGCGTCGTTCGTTTATCCAAACGGTGCCGCCGAAGCCATCGAATGGGCTTCTAAGATTCTCGAGAAGGGCGAAAAACCACCCAAGAAAATCACGCTCGGCACCGATGAGATCAACACCAAAAACGCTTTGGAAATGTGCGCCAAGTACGACTGCGAGAAGTAATTTTTCACTGACAACCCTTCTACCTCCTCCCCGCAAACCCCGACGGAACAATGTCGGGGTTGTTTTTTGCATGTCTCGAGAGGGCAGCGTCAAGGCAAACTCGAGGTGGTGAATGTGGGATTTATTGCTCAGTATCGGCATTGTGATCTGGTCACTTATGTTGCACGTCCTTTAAAAGTCAATCCTGACATACTCGTGCCAATAAACCTCAAGGAACTGAAGGCTGGGCATGACAATCAACTGAAGGCTGGGCATGACAAGCAACTCGAGGCTACTGTCGAGGAATTGGGGATCAAGTAAACGTTCAAATCATATGGCAACAATACGGTGGCAGTATTTAAGTACCTCGAGAAACCCTAAGAAGACTGGCTTCCGTTCAGCCATGCCCTTTTAAAGCATGTCCGAATATTTTTGAACACCGTCGCTCGAGCCTCACAACCGTCCAGCTTCAATAATGCTTTTCAAAAATTGTTGCGTTCGTTCGTTTTGTGGGTCACTAAAAATCTGTGCTGGCGCTCCCTCTTCATGCACCACGCCGTTGTACAAAAAGCAGACCTTGCTCGAGACTTCCTTGGCAAAGCCCATCTCGTGGGTTGCCAGCAGCATGGTCATGCCCTCGTGCGCCAGTTCGCGGACAATGTTTAAAACCTCACTCACCAGTTCTGGGTCGAGCGCCGAGGTGATTTCGTCTAACAGCATCACCATCGGTTCCATCGCCAGGGCGCGAGCAATGGCGATGCGCTGTTGCTGCCCGCCCGAAAGCTGATCGGGGTAAGAGAGCGCCTTGTGATCCATCCTGACGCGTTTCAGAAGCTCGAGGGCGCGTTGTTCGGACTCCAATTTGGACATTTTTAAAACCTGTCGCGGCGCGAGGGTCAAATTGTCCATGACGTTCATGTGCGGGAAGAGGTTAAAGCTCTGAAACACAATGCCCACATCGCGGCGCAAACGGTTGACATCGACGCCAGGACCTGACACGCGGTCATCGTTGATCCGAATTTCGCCACCCGTGATGTCCTCGAGTCCGTTGATGCAGCGCAAGAGCGTGCTTTTGCCGCAGCCCGAAGGTCCGATCAGGCACACGACCTGATGCTCCTCGACGTTTAAATTGATACCGCGCAACACCTCGACGTTGCCGTAACGCTTGTGAACATCGTTGATCTCGAGAAAACTCATCGTGCTCCCCTGGTTTTTTTGGCGTCATGCTCGAGCATCCTGTCCACAAAACGGGCTTGGGGAATGGTGATGATGACGAACAAAAACGCGACGATGGTGACGGTGGAGAGGTTAAAGTAATTGCTGGCGAGCATTTTGGATTGGTTGAACGCGTCAATCGTACCGATGACGTTGACCAAAGCGGTGTCTTTTTGCAAGCCAATAAAGTCGTTCAACAGCGGTGGGATGATGCGCCGAATGGCTTGCGGCACAATCACAAAACGCATGGTTTGGGTGAACGAAAGCCCCAAGCTTCGCGCGGCGGCAAACTGGCTGGGGTGAATGCTCTCGATGCCGGCGCGGTAGACCTCGGCGACGTATGCGCCGTAAGTTAAGGTCAGGGCGATGATTGCCCAGAGGGTGGTCAGGTCGTCGATGCCAAATTTGGCTTGCAAAAAAGAACTGATGCCGTCGGTCAAACCCGTGAGCGGCAAACCGAAACCTACCAGGTAAATCGTAATGATGCTCGGCAAACCGCGAAAGGCATCGGTGTACAAGGTCGCCAGCAAACGAATCGGCTGCCCTGCGCGACCTGGAATCATGCGGGCAATCGCCACAACCAGCGCCCAGACCAAAATCAAAACCTCGGCGATGCAAAAAATAATCACGTTGGTCATGAAGGCTTTCAAGACCAGACCGAACTTATCAATAATCAATGACATTTTAAAAAACGTGCTGCCCACCGCAACATCGTTGGTGATCAAAAACCAAACCCCAAGCGCGGTCAACACCGCAAACACGCCGTAACCGAGCGCGAACCAACTCGAGCTTTGGGCGCTGGCGGTCCGAACTCGAGCGGTGATCAAATCGTTTTGGCGCAGTGCAGATTGGGCTTCTCTGGCTTCGCGCACCCCTCGGATGGCGGGAACGAACAACGCCAACGGAATCAAGCCCACCAGCACCATGATCGCGTCGAACAAACCAGAAGCAATTTTGTTTTTCTCAAGCGTGAAGCGTAAAAATTGCAGCACCGCCCAGCAAATCAGTACAGTTAAAGCGCACAAACCCACTGCCAGCAAGGAAAACGGCAGCACGTTTGGTGGTATTGAAGGTTTGCGAAAACGCGACGCTCGAGCCGAGTCATTCATGCTGACCCGCCCGGAGCTGAAGATCATTCGGTTTTAGGGTCTTCATGTTGCCAAGAGTTTTACCATGAATTGAATCATGCCATCAAAACTCGAGCATCAAAAACCCCCAATCCGATCACTCGAGATTGGGGGTTGTCCTCATTGCCAATTGCTTCTTACGGACGGAAGTACTTGATCGCCATTGGGTCGATGTTCATGTATTTCGCCACGAGTTTGCGCACGGTTGAATCTTTGATCAGGGTTTCGATGACTTTGTTAATCGCCTTATTGTTGGCATTGCCCTTCGGGAACAACGCACCGTAAGCCTCACCGGTTTTGTACTGGGCAACCACTTCAAATTTGCCGTTTGATTGTCTGGCTTGCGCCATCAAAATTGAGGTGTCGGTCATGGCAAGGTCAATCTGACCCGCTTGCAGGGCAGCGAACATGCTTGGGGTGTCGGGGAAAACCTTGACCTTGGCAATTTTTAAGGTTTTATTGGCGAACGAGTCGCCGGTGGTGCCCTGTTGCACGCCCCAACGCAAACCTTTGATGCTTTTCTCGTCCACTTTCTTGCCTTTTTTGACCATGATGCCGGCGTCGCTGGTAAAGTACGGCGTGCTGAACTCCACAACCTTTTGGCGTTCTTTGGTGATCGAAATTTGCGAAAGCGCCAAATCGAAATCCTTGGTTTGACCCGCCACCAGACCATCCCAAGCCACGTTTTTGACCACCAGTTTCTCGAGTCCCAAACGGTGCGCGATGTTGGCGGCAAAGCAGTACTCAACACCGTCTTTGATGGTTTCTGGCGTGTCGCCATTGTACCAACCTGGAGCCGGCAAGTTGACTTCGACAGTCAATTGACCCGCCACGGCTGGCGTGAACTTGGCAGGATCACCCATTTTGCCCGTGACCGCGCAATTGCCGTACTTGGAAGCCGCCATTGCGTCCTGGGCGCTCGAGAGACCCAAACCTATGGCAGTCACCGCTGCCAAACCCAAAGCCATTAACACTTTCGTTTTCATGTCATTCCTCCTGTAGAAACTGCCCGCTCAGGATACTCGGATTCTCGAGCGGGCGCAATCAAGTACGTAAAGCTTGAGATACAAGCTCGAGTAGGGTTCGCCATACGCACGGTTGAAGACGTGCGCAACTCGAGTTGTAGGTTTTATTCTTGTTGCAGTGCGTTCGAGAGCAACGTATGAAAGTGATGCACGCCCTGCTCCCGTTTGGGGCTGAAGCGCCCCGTGTTGTAAAACCGTGATTTGACCCCGCGTTGCACCGCTTCGACAATCACTTCATCCTCGCGCTCAACGCGGTCAAGCCTCGCACCTGCGCCCTGCCCGTATTTTTTGGCATCCCAGACGTACTGAATAAAACTGACTTTGGTCAGTTCTTGCCCAAGTGGGCGCACGACGTTGATGCTGACGCCCCAAGGGTAAAAGTTAAACATCAGGTTCGGGAAGACCCAGAAATAATAGGCGGCAATCCGTTTGCCGTAATCTGGACTTTCTGGCGGCAGATCAAACACCAGATCATCACCGCCAGCAGGCGCGAGTTGCAAATTGCAATGTGAAAAAATTTCGGAGCTGTAATTTTCGTAATCGATCAGCGAATTTAAGCTGGCATGAACGAACGGAATGTGAAACCCCTCGAGGTAATTGTCGCAGTACAGCGCCCAGTTGGCTTGAATCAAGTAATCGCGTCCGTAATCAGGCTCGAGCAAGAAGTCTTGCAGCGGCAACCATCCCAGGCGGTCATTGATGGGTTTCATGACCTCTTCAAAGCTCACGCTTGGGTCTAGGCTCGAGAATAAGAACTTGCCTTTGCCCCAGGTGGCAAAGGGTACTTTTGCCAGGTTGTCGCTGGGGCTGGGGAAGTTTTTGGCTTGCTCGAACTCGGGCATGGCTTGAAAGCAACCGTCCAAGCCGTAACGCCGCCCGTGGTAGCGGCAGCGCAAGAAACGGTCGTTGCCGCCCGTTTCGGCAACCAACATGCTGCGGTGGGTGCAAACGTTACTTAAAACATGAAGTTCGTCGTTGAAGTCCCTGGTGGCGAGCAAAGGCTCGTCGAGGCAACCCTCGAGCAGCGTGAACGGCGCGACAGAACCTGGGGCTTTAAGGTGGTCGGTGTCGCCAACAAATTGCCAGGAACGGGCAAAAACTTTTTCTCTCACCAGTTCAAAAGTGCTTGGGTCTTTGTAAAAACTGGCGGGCAGCGTGCTGGCGGCGGTGATATCGGGGTTAACGGCAAAACGGTTTGACATGGCAAAACCTCCAAATGAAAGAAGCTCGAGAAGCGTTGACGGTTTTTCAGTCCGGTCAGCGTGCCACGAAACCATTTGGCAGCAAATCCAAACCCCAAGATTGATGCGGGCTGTGCCGTTCACAAAATGGCAGGTTTTGATTGTTCATTGCCATCCTTGAGTTGCTGTTTTGATTCTACTCGAGTGATTTGAGAATGTCTTGTCAAACTCGAGATTCAAGAAATTTTTCTCAGTGGTTTCAGGTATTTGCAGGCATTTCATTGCCAGTTGCATATTCTGTAAACTGTCTTTTGTAAGGCGCGTGAAAACCCACCACAATTCTATTTTTTGGAATTCCTTGATCGCATAAAGCCTGCACAATGTTAACATCGGTGTTATCACGTTGTACCCAAACAAAATCACCTTTGATGTCAATATGCACCACAACTCCATGGGTGCGATGCAATTCGTCCCAGCCGACATTGAGCATCAGATAATGACCGTTGCGATCATCCATGACCACTTGTTCTTCAATTTTTTCATGCGCTTCTCTTGGTTGCGTCAGTTGCTCGAAAACCCGATGAACCGCCAATTGCGTTTTGGTTAAAGCCATTTCTCGATCACCTCTGCCATTGGATTGTAGACCAAAAGCGCGATTTTGTATTGTGCTACGAGTTCCTGAGTCAGTCTTTCTTGAAAAAATGTTTCAAAAGTATCAAGCGGCACGGCAAGGTATAAAACCCGTTCTGGCTCAATATTTGAAAGCATCAGTTTGTACGTCAAAAACTGTCCAAGTGCTGTGTGAAATTCGTAAGTATCAGATTCGGCAATAAAGCTTTTAATCTCGACTGCAATAAATTGGTCATCACGTTCAGCAGCAATCAAACGCTCTGCACCAAGATCAACGTAATATGTTTTCTCTTCGTATCTTAACTTCAATGGGTCTTTGTTAACATTCCAGCCGTCTTTTTCAAGAGCACGTTTGACCGCGTTGTGAAAAACATCCTTTTTCGGCATGACAATATTTTACTCGACACTCGAGGTTCAAGAAACCTTGCTCAGTTGCTTGATGTCTTTCAATGAGGTCATTGCCACGGTGTTGTTGGTTTCTTCGCCCGCGCCACTGAATTGCGCGGCGTATAACCTCGAATACGCTCCTCGAGCCGCCAGCAATTGCTCGTGCGTGCCTTGTTCGACAATCTGCCCAGCTTCCATCACCAGAATCAAATCGGCATCGCGGATGGTTGAAAGGCGGTGCGCGATCACAAAACTGGTGCGGTCCGAACGCAGCGCATTCATGGCTTTTTGCACCAACAACTCTGTGCGGGTGTCCACCGAGGAGGTCGCCTCGTCCAGGATCAGCAAATCGGGGTTTGAAAGAAATGCTCGAGCGATGGTCAGCAGTTGCTTTTCGCCCGCGCTGATGTTGCTGGCTTCATCGTCCAAACGGGTTTGATAACCATCTGGCAGGGCGTGAACAAAACGATCCACAAAGGTCGCTCGAGCCGCCGCCATCACCTCGGCTTCGGTTGCGTCAGGTTTGCCGTAAGCGAGGTTTTCAAAAATTGTCCCAGCGAACAACCAGGTGTCTTGCAAGACCATGCCGATTTTTGATCGCAAGTCTTTGCGAGCCATTTCGGTGATGTTGACCCCGTCGAGTGTGATGCGCCCAGCGCTCAGTTCGTAAAAACGCATGATCAGGTTGACCAGTGTGGTTTTTCCTGCGCCCGTCGGACCGACAATCGCCACGGTCTGCCCTGGTTGAACCGATAAATTCAGGTGTTGGATCAGCGGTTTGGCAGGGTCATACGAAAAACTGACATCCTCGAAACGCACTTGACCGCGCACGCCAACGTTCGTGGCGGCTCGAGTTTGGCTGGTGTCAGGATTTTGCTCGGTGGCATCGAGCACTTGAAACACGCGCTCTGCCGAGGCGACACCAGATTGCAATAGATTTGCCATCGAAGCCATCTGTGTTAAGGGTTGTGTGAATTGTCTCGAGTATTGAATGAAGGCTTGAACGCCACCGATGGTCATGGCGCCGGAAGCGACCCGCAAACCGCCAACCACGGCGATGGCGACGTAATTGAGATTTCCCAAAAAGGTCATGGCGGGCATGATGATACCCGAAATAAATTGCGCCCCGAACGCCGCGCCGAACAGGTCATCGTTTTTGATTTTGAAGGTCGCGTCCGCCTCGCGTTGACGCCCAAACACCTTGACCAGACCGTGACCGGTAAAGGTCTCTTCGATCAAACCGTTTAACTCGCCAGTGTTACGCCATTGTTTGACAAATAGCTTTTGTGATCTCGAGGCGATACCGCCAGCCAGCACCATTGACAGCGGAATCGTGACCAGCGCGATCAGTGCCAGCAACCACGAGATGCTGAACATCATGCCGACCATCGCAATGACGGTCAAGAAAGAAACCATCAATTGCGAGAGCGTCTGCTGCAAACTCGTGCCGACGTTGTCCACATCGTTGGTGACACGACTGAGCAACTCACCTCGAGGTTGACCGTCGATGTAGGGCAGCGGCAAGGTGTTGAGTTTTTGCGCGACATCGGCGCGAAGTTTGTACACCGTGGATTGAATCACGCCCGCCAGCAGATAGCCGGACAGCCATTGCAGCGCCGCCGAAATCAGGTACAAACCCATCGCCAGCAGCAAGACTTGACCCAAGGCATTCATGTCGATGCCCTTTCCAGGCACAATGTCCATGCCCTGAAGCACATCGGCGATTCTGGTTTGACCCGAAGCCCGCATTCCTGCCAGCACCGATTCTTTGGTCGCGCCAGCGGGCAGTTTTCCGCCAATAAACCCAGAAAAAATCAGATCGGTGGCGCGACCCAAAATCTTTGGACCGACCGAGGTCATGACCACGCTCGAGATTGAGAGCACCAACACCAAAACCACTTGCGCCCGGTAAGGGGCAAGCCTTGCCAGCAATCGCCGCGCCGACGGACCGAAGTTGCTGGCTTTCTCGGCGGGAGCGCCCATCTGCATGAACGGACCACGGCGCACGGCTGCCGGACCGCGACGTGCCTCGGCGGCGCGTTCCTCTTCGCTGCGAACACCTTCACCACGACTCATGCCGCCACCTCCTCTTGCTCGGCGGCGCGTTGCGAGAGCACGATTTCTTGATAGGTCGTACAGCTTTTCAAGAGTTCACCGTGCGTGCCCTGACCGACCACCTTGCCCGCCTCGAGCACCACAATATGCTCGGCATCGACAATGGTGGACACGCGCTGCGCCACCACGATCACCACCGCATCTCGAGTCACAGGTTTTAAGGCGCTGCGCAACCTCGCGTCGGTGGAGAGATCAAGCGCTGAGAACGCGTCGTCGAACAAATAAACCTCGGGTTTGCGCACCACGGCTCGAGCGATGGCGAGGCGTTGGCGTTGACCGCCTGAAACGTTCGAGCCGCCCTGCGAGATGCTCGAGTCCAGACCACCCATTTCGGTCACAAAATCCTTGGCTTGGGCAATCGCTAGTGCGTCCCAGAGTTCGGTATCCGTGGCGTCGGGCTTGCCGTAACGCAGGTTGCTGGCAACCGTCCCAGAGAACAAAAACGGTTTTTGCGGAATCAAACCAATTCGCGCCCAGAGCGTCTCGAGTTCGATGTCGCGCACGTCAACGTTGCCAAAACGCACCGAACCGCTCGAGGCGTCAAACAGGCGCGGGATCAGGTTGATCAAGCTCGTTTTGCCCGCGCCGGTGCTGCCGATGATCGCGGTGGTCTGCCCAGGTTTTGCGGTCAGCGAAATGTGTTGCAAGACCGCAATTTCGGCACCAGGGTACTGGAACGAGACATCGCGCAACTCGAGGCTGGCAGATGCGGGAAGTTTGAGGATTGGATTGCTCGACGGAATGACTGAAGATTCGGTATCGAGCACCTCCGCGATGCGCTCTGCCGAAACCGAGGCTCGAGGAATCATCATGGACATGAAGGTCGCCATCATGACCGCGATGAGAATTTGCATCAGGTACGCCATGAACGCCGTGAGCGCCCCAACCTGCATTTGCCCCGATTCGACTCGAGCCGCGCCAAACCACAAGACCGCCACGGTTGAGGCATTTAGAATGATCGTGACAATCGGGAAAATCATGGCTTGCAACCTTCCAACCGCCAATGCCGTACCGGTCAAGGTCGCGTTGGCATCGGCAAAGCGTGCGGTTTCAAAATCTTCGCGCACGAACGCCCGAACCACACGAATGCCCGTGATCTGCTCGCGCAAGACGCGGTTCACGCCGTCGATGGCATTTTGCATGATCCTGAATTGCGGCAACATGCGTTGAATCACCAAGCCGACCGCGATAATCAAAATCGGTACGGACACGCCGACCAACCACGACATCGAAACGTCTTGGCGCAGTGCCATGATGATGCCGCCGACCATCGAAATTGGCGCGGAAACCATCAGCGCCAGCGCCATGAACATCAAGGTTTGAACTTGTGTGACATCGTTGGTGCTGCGCGAAATCAAGGTGGGCGCACCAAATTTGGTGACCTCTCGAGCCGAGAACGTGCCGACGTGATGGTAAATTGCAGCCCGTAAATCGCGTCCGAGACTCATCGACGCTCGAGCGCTGAGGTAAACCGCCGCAATGGTCGCGGCGATTTGCAGCAAGGTCACCAGCAACATCCAAGCGCCAGTTTGCAAAATATAATTGGTGTCGCCTTTGGACACGCCATTGTCGATGATGTCGGCGTTCAGGGTCGGCAGGTACAAAGCGGCAATCGTGGCAACCAATTGCAGCCCCACCACCCCTGCCAGTCCGACCCTGTACGGCACCGAAAACTGCCTGAGCAAGCGTAAAAGCATAAATGTCCTTTCAAGACTCGAGTTGAATGACCGAGTTCCGCAAACGGTAGCATATCAAAGTTTGTGTGAATGTCTGATGCGCCATTTGACTGATCTGGCTCGAGAAAATGTTGCGTAAACTAAAACCATGCCACAGTTTGAAATGACCAGCCGTGACGTGCTCGAGTTTTTAGCACTGACCCAAGCGCACGGTATTGAAATTTGGATTGATGGCGGTTGGAGTGTAGATGCGCTCTTGCAACGTCAAACCCGAGTTCACAGCGACCTGGACATTGCCCTTTATCACCAAGACGTTCCCAAACTCCGCGCACTGCTCGAGGCTCGAGGGTTTAAAGACGTGCCCAGGGACGACACCAGAGATTGCAATTTTGTGCTGGGAGATGACTTTGGGCATCAAATTGATTTTCATTCGTTTGTGTTTGACGCCGAAGACAAGATTATTTTTGGTGTCCCGTATCCTCGAGAATCGCTCACGGGAATAGGTTCAATCAATGGTTTTCAGGTGAAATGTATTTCGCCTGAATGGTTGGTGAAATTTCACACGGGTTACGAGGTAGACATTGACGATTACCGCGACGTGCTGGCGTTGTGTGAACATTTTGGGTTTGAATTGCCGCTCGAGTTTGAAAAGTTTAAGCAAAAAATCTTGAAATAAACTCGAGTTTATTTGCAACCTGGTGTTGCCATTGTTTTTGCATTTTCAATTGCTTTTTTAAGACTTGGCACATGGAACTCGGCTCGTTCCGCGTCTGTGGTTTGTGTGTCAACCACGTACAAACGGGTGCAATCGTTTTTCCAACTGCTGTATTGTGTGCCAAACTTTTGTGCTTTGCGCGAGTACATGAGCGCTCGGTCAAGGGTAAGTGCATATAAATTGCGTGGGTCAAAGTTTTTTGATTTTACTTGGTTTTTGTCTTCGATTCCCATTGCGATAGACGCCAATTCGTTCGCCAGCATGAAATGCTGGACACAATCGCCATGCTGAAAAACCAGAGCGATGTTTAGAAAATCCTCAACTGTTACAGCTTGGGCAATCAGGGGCAATAACTTCTGACGACGAATTTGATCGCCGTGTATCCCATCAGGGTCTGGTTTGCCACGGCGTGGCACTTGGTCTTGTTCTGCAATGATCGCAAGCTGCTTTGACAATGCTGGATTTGGTTTTTGGCTCGAGACATCTGATGGAATCATTAAGCCTTTTAAAGACGGCAAACAACTGCCACCACGAGAAACATTTGTTGGGAAATCCATCATCGTTTTTGGGATTGGATTTGGCTTGATGGTATCTGGTAAAGATGCGGCTTTGAAAGCCTCGAGCACTGGACCAGTTTGCGCCAGAACAGAACCCAGGAATATCAAAACCAAAATCAAAGTTCGAGTCATGTTGAAAAGCATACTCAAGAAATTCTCGAGAATCGTGAATCTTCTAGAAATTCCAGCTTGAGCCTCAAAGCCGTACACCAAAGGTTTTTTGCAAGCCCACACGCCCTGTTTCAGTCATGCGCAAAGCCCGAGCATTTGGCAACCTGACCAACCATTTTAACTCGAGCATTTTGCTGGTGATGGCGCGTCCCAACGCGCCGCCAAGGTGATGTTTGCGTTCCGTCCAATCCAAACAGGCTTTGGCGAAATGTCGTTGAAGTGCCAGTGTCTCGAGGTCAAGTCCAAAAGCTTCAAAGGTCTTCCAGCCCGTGGGCGTCAGGTTGAATTGCAAACCATCTTGCTCGAGGCAACCCGATTTTTTTAAAGCTTGCACGAATTCCACACCCAACCATCCTGCCAAATGGTCGTAACAGGTTCGGGCAAAGCACAAGTCGGTGTCGCTCGAGTTTCGTTTTCTGGGTTGCGGGGCAATCACCATCAACGCCTCGAGCGCTGCCGCAACTTCCAAACTCGAGAGTCGGTAATACCGATGCCGCCCGTGCGATTCGACGCTCAACAATTTCCCCTCGAGCAACTTTTGCAAATGCGTGCTGGCGGTCTGAGGGCTGACGCCAGCCAGTTCTGCCAATTCGCCTGCGGGAAGCGCCAGACCGTCCATCAGGGCGCAGAGCATCGCGGCTCGAGCGGGTTCGCCCATGAGCGCCGCGACGCTGGACAGGTCGGTTTCAAGCTGTGACTCGAGGATCATGATTTCAGTTTAAAGCCAGTGGTTTGAAAATGATTCGACGCGCATCGAAACATTGCTTGTTGGCTTGTGGATAAGCTCGAGCTTGTGGATAACCCTGTGGATAAATCAAGCGTCAACCGAAACAATGACCATTTGCGTAGACTGAGCTTGCACTGGGGGGTCAAGATGTCAACCTCAACTCGAGCTTTTCTGACGGCACTCGGTTTGGCATTCGGTCCGACGGTCGCCTTGGGCTTTGCGCGTTTTGCTTACGCGCTGCTGCTTCCCGCCATGCGTGCCGAGTTGCACTGGACGTACTCCTTGTCTGGCGGTATCAACACCGCCAACGCTTTGGGATATTTGATCGGCGCACTGCTCGCCACGCCAATCATGCGAATGGTCGGCACGAAACTCGCGTTTATTGCCGCCTTGTTCGTGACCGCGCTGGCACTGATTGGGCTTGGTGCAAATGACACGTATGCTTGGCTGATCGTGGCTCGAGGTTTGGCGGGAGTGGGCGGCGCCATCATTTTTATTGCCGGCGGCGCACTGACCGCCCATGCCGCCTCGAGCGCCCCGCCCAGGTTGGCTGGCATCATGCTGACCACGTATTACGCTGGCGCTGGCTTCGGGATTTTCTTATCGGGCATCAGCTTGCCGTTCGCGCTGGCAGCCAACACCAACTGGCGTACCTTGTGGGTCATTCTGGGACTGGCGAGTTTTGTGGTCAGCCTGATCTCGAGTCAAACCGCCTGGGGCTTAAAAACGCATCAGACGCAAACCAATACGGCTGGAACGTGGTCGGCTCGAGGTTTGATCTTGCCGCTGCTGGCGTATGCCTGTTTTGCCC
Source organism: uncultured Deinococcales bacterium (assembly GCA_964247135.1). Taxonomy (GTDB): domain Bacteria; phylum Deinococcota; class Deinococci; order Deinococcales; family JAAFIG01; genus JANXTZ01. The sequence goes on from CAXTTL010000043.1 coordinate 23,973, forward strand.
TCGGCTACATCGCCTACATGACTTTTTCGGTGGCGTTCATCAAGGCAAACGGGGCGACCACGCTGCAAATTGCGGTTTTCTGGGCGACCCTCGGGTTGGCTGCCATGCTCGCCCCGAGGGTGTGGAGCGTCCCGATCACCCGTTGGCGCGGCGCTCGAGGGATGGCGGCTGCCATGACCAGCTTGGCGCTCGGGGCAGTTTTGCCGCTCGTCTCGAGTCAATTTGCGTTGATGCTGGTTTCGGCGGTGTTGTTCGGCGGGTCGTTCTTGTCGGTGGTGGCTTCCACAACCGCGCTTGCACGCCGTGACCTTCACTCGAGCGCCTGGAATGCGGGCATTGCCTTGTTTACCACTGTCTTCGCGGCGGGACAAAGTTTTGGACCACTGATTTCTGGGGCGCTCAGCGACGGTGCAGGGGGGTTACGCGCAGGTTTGGCATGGTCGGCAGGCGTGCTGGCGTTGGGTGCGCTGATCGCGTTTTTACAACCTGCAACATAGGCAATCCCACGCCAATACGTGCTATCGTGCCTCGAGTGACTTTAACCTATCGAGCGTTGGACGAGCCTTGAGAACAGTATTTTTCGGCTCGAGACAGCACAGGTCACAAAATACAGGAGAACATCATGCGGGTTTTTGTGACTGGCGCAAGCGGCTTTATCGGCTCTGGGGTTGTTCAGGAGCTTCTTCGGGCGGGTCATCAAGTCACTGGGCTGGCGCGGTCTGATGCGAGTGCCAAGGCGCTGCGTGCGGCAGGCGCTCAAGTCCAATTGGGTTCGCTTGAGGACTTGGAAGGTTTACGAGGCGGCGCATCCACCGCAGATGGTGTGATTCACTTGGCATTCAATCATGATTTCTCAAAAATTCTTTCGTCGGTTCGAGAAGATCAACGCGCCATCGAAGCCCTCGGTTCTGGACTGGCAGGATCAAACCGTCCCTTGGTGGTTGCGGCTGGGATTCTTGGACTCAAACCAGGTCGTCTGCTCAGCGAGAACGATACCGCTCGAGCGCTTCGCAAGTCGGAGCAGACCGCACTTGGATTGGTCTCCAAGGGTGTCAACGCCTCGGTGGTACGCCTGCCTCCAACCGTACATGGTGAGGGCGATAAGGGTTTTATGGCGTTGCTCGTTGCCACCGCACGAAAAAAGAAGGTTTCGGGATACCTGGGAAACGGCTCAAATCGGTGGTCATCGGTTCACCGACTCGATGCCGCCCAACTGTTCAGGTTGGCGCTCGAGAAGGCTCAACCATCTGCCAAATACAATTGCATTGCTGACGAGGGTGTGCCTTTTAAAGACATTGCCAATGTTATTGGGCAGCGCTTGAAGATACCCGTGGTCAGCAAACCTCGTTTGCTGGCAATGCCCCATTTTGGTTGGCTTGGTTTACTGGTTGGAATGGACTGCCCCGCCTCGAGCCAGCAAACCCGAGAATTGCTGAAATGGCAGCCGCAGCAACTTGGGTTGATTGCAGACCTCGAGCAAGGGCATTACTTTGACCAGCCAACATAAGTCATTCCAAACTTTCAACTTTTGTCCGTAACGCCGCGACTTGCTCGAGCAAATGTCTGGAATCGTTCTGGCTTTTCTCGAGCCTTTCGGTCTCAGAGCGAATAAACCGAGTGTACGGTCCACTGGCTTCAAGCAACCTGGCGGTGGCACGTTCGGACTCGAGTTTGTGCTCGCGGGTTAAAACCTCGTGCAGCCTGTCGCGCAAGGTATTGATGCGCGTCTCGAGGTCGGCTTTGGCTTGGGCGCGTTTGCGGGGCAGAATGAACAAGCCCATGCCTGCCGCCGCCAGCCCCAACAGAATGCCTGTGAAATCAAGCAGGAAGCCTCCTAACACCGTTACGAGCACCGCGCCGAGTCCAATACCCCCAGCCCCGAACGCGCCCGATTGCAGGACGGCACTTTGGGCTTCGTTGGCAAGGCGTTTGCTGAACTCCTCGCGGTTGAAGCCTTCAACCTCGTTTTGCACCGAAGTTCCCAAACCCTCGAGTAAGGCTTTGCGGTCGTAATCAAATTTTGCACCGCGCAACAAGGCTTCTCGGGTGTCGCCATCTTTGGTTTCAGTGCTGGCTCGAGCGCTTAAAAACGCCATCGTTTCATCCCAGAATTTGTGGTTTCTTGCCAAAAAACGGTCGATG
>CAXTTL010000044.1:0-25562 GCA_964247135.1 uncultured Deinococcales bacterium
GTTCGGGAGAAGGTACTTTTAACGCAAACGAATCGCTTCCATGACTTCATCGACCATTTCGGTCGCATCGCCGCGCAACGCCGCCGTGGCAACGTGCGCCTCGAGATGACCGCGCAGCACCACGTCACCCGCGCCCTCGAGCGCCCCCTGAACCGCTTTGATTTGCCGCAGCACATCCACGCAGTACACGTGCGGATTCTCGAGCATTCGTTGAATGCTCTCCAAATGTCCTTTGGCGATGGCGAGACGGCGAATCGCCCGTTTGCGCGACTCGAGCGGCATACATAAGACTGTTTCGGGTGCTTCAATGGTGGCGGCGGTTTTGGGCATTACGCTTTTGCGACGCTGGCGCCGTAACCTTCGTCGATGACAGCCGCAATCAGGGCTTCGGGGTTGACATTCTGACCTTCGACGCTGGCGGTTCCGTTTTTGAGGTCAACCTGAACAGTTTGCACGCCTTCAATGCTTTTTAGGGCTTTGGCGACGGCGCTTTCGCAATGTCCACAGGTCATACCACTGACGTTGAGTTGAATATTCATGTCTTGCCTCCTGTATATCCCCTTATAGGGGTATGGGAAAATGCTACAACCGAACGGTTTTTCCGTCAAGTTTAGACGGTGAGGGTTCCTCGAGTTTGATGCCGAAATTATAGATTTTGAAACTCGAGAAATTCTTTCTGCACTGGGTTATCTCTCGGTAATTCGACAACGTAATCTGGGATTGTGGTGCCGATAACTTGACGATTGATTCAAATCTGAGTAGGCTGTATTTGGATTTAACCCCCAGGGGGGATTATGATTCAAGCAAACACTCAACATCAAACCACCCTCGAGTTGGGAGTCACGGGCATGACCTGTGCCGCCTGTGTCGCTCGAGTCGAGAAGGCGCTAACCAAAGTTCCTGGCGTGTTAAACGCCTCAGTCAACCTTGCCACCGAACGCGCCACGGTGCAATACATTCCCGAAAGTGCCAGTCAAACCCAGTTCAAAACCGCGATTCGAGACGCCGGTTATGACGTGCTCGAGGCGCAAGTTGGCAAGGACCGTTCGGATATTGAACGGGAGGCTCGAGAGGCTGAGATTGCCGTTTTGAAGCGCGATTTGATCTTTGCCACAGCCTTTGGAGTGCCGCTTTTGCTGCTCGCCATGATTCCAATGCTTTGGATGCCCGCCATGATGTTTTTACAAAGTCTTGCGCCCGCACGGGTTTGGGATTGGTTGATGCTGGCGCTGGCAGTTCCCGTCTATTTTGGTCCTGGCAAACGCTTTTTGACCCACGGCTGGAAAGCCTTGATTTCCGGCAGCCCAGACATGAACAGCTTGGTCATGCTCGGCACGAGCGCCGCTTTCTGGTACAGCAGCGCGGTGGTGCTGCTCGAGACGTTTGTGCCTGGCATGATTCCCGAAAATGGACGTTCGGTCTATTTCGAGGCGGCTGGCGTGGTGATTGCCCTGATCTTGCTGGGCAAGTACCTTGAAGCAATCGCCAAAGGGCGCACCAGCCAAGCCATGAAAAAACTCTTGGGCTTGCGAGCCAAAACCGCGCGGGTGCTGCGGGGCGGCACCGAACTCGAGTTACCGATTGATGAGGTGCTGGCAAACGATCTGGTCAGCGTTCGCCCTGGCGAAAAAATTCCCGTAGATGGCACGGTGATTTCAGGCTCGAGTTATGTGGATGAAAGCATGATCACGGGCGAACCGATTCCGGTCAGTAAATCTGTTGGCTCGAGCGTGGTTGGCGGCACCTTGAACGGCACGGGCGCGTTGACTTTTAAGGCGACGGCGGTCGGTGCGGACACGGTGCTGGCGCAAATCATCAAACTCGTCGAAACCGCGCAGGGCAGCAAATCCCCGATTCAAGGGCTGGCAGATCGGGTGGTGGCTGTTTTTACGCCAATCGTTTTGGGAATTGCCAGTTTAACCTTTGTACTCTGGATGATTTTTGGGGGCAACAGCGCCCTGGGTTTCGCGGTGGTCAACACCGTTGCGGTCTTGATTATCGCCTGCCCCTGCGCGATGGGTTTGGCGACGCCGACCAGCATCATGGTCGGTACGGGCAAAGCCGCCGAAATGGGCGTTCTGTTTCGCAAAGGCGACGCGCTCGAGGCGTTGCAGGGCGTTCAAACGATTGCGCTGGATAAAACTGGCACGCTCACCCGTGGCAAACCCGAACTGACCGATTTGATCAACTCGAGCGACTTGACTGACACGGAATTGCTGCGCCTTCTCGCCAGCATCGAGAACCTCAGCGAGCACCCGATGGCGCAAGCGATTGTCAGCGCCGCCAAAGAGAAAGGCTTGACACTCGAGGATGCCACTGATTTTGAGGCAAACCCAGGTTTTGGGGTTTCGGCTCGGGTTTTGGGAAGACTGGTGCAAATCGGCGCGGATCGTTACATGACCCAGTTGGGTTTGAACCTTGAAGGCTTCTCGGGCAACGCGGCACGACTGGGTGACCAAGGGAAGTCATCACTTTACGCCGCCATAAACGGCAAACTGAGCGCAATTCTGGCGGTCGCAGACCCGATCAAAGACGGCTCGAAATTGGCGCTCGAGGAACTTCACCGAATGGGCATCAAGGTCGTGATGATTACGGGCGACAACCAACGCACGGCTCGAGCCATCGCCGTCCAGCTCGGCATTGACGAGGTTCTTGCCGAAGTGCTGCCCGACGGAAAAGCCAAAGCCATAGCACAATTGCAAACGGGTGGCACAAAAGTGGCGTTTGTCGGCGACGGCATCAACGACGCGCCCGCGCTGGCGCAAGCCGATGTTGGGCTGGCGATTGGCACGGGCACCGACGTCGCCATCGAAACCGCCGATGTAATTTTGATGTCCGGCGACTTGCGCGGCGTGCCAAACGCGCTGGCACTGTCTCGAGCCACGATTTCAAATATCAAACTGAATTTATTCTGGGCGTTTGCGTACAACATCGTGCTGATTCCGGTGGCGGCTGGCGCGTTGTACCCGATTTTCGGTTGGTTGTTAAGTCCAGTTTTGGCGGGTGCGGCGATGGGATTCTCGAGCGTCTTTGTGCTGACCAATGCGCTCAGACTTCGCAGCTTCAAAGCACCACTGATTGAACGGGTCCAACCAATCACAAAAATGCGTCTGGCGAAAGTTTAAAGGACTGAACCGAACAAATCATTTTCACGTATTTAAGCTGAGCCTATCATCCTGATCTCGAGGTTTTAATCATGAAAAAATTATTGTTGACACTTGGACTTGCTGGCATGATCGGCTTGCTCAACTTTACCGGTTCAATTCTTGCCCAAATGAACATGGGCGAGGGCGCAATGGGCGACTCAAGCAGCAAAGCGCTGGTGAAGTTAAATGGCAAAGCGTATGACATCGCTTGGCTTTCGCAGATGATCGAACATCACCGTGGCGCAGTTCAGATGTCGAATGCGTGCCTCCAAACCTGCATCGATAAAGATGTCAAAACGGCAGCCCAAAAAATCATCAACGCGCAAGACAAAGAAATCAAACAAATGACCATGTGGTTGAAAAGCTGGTACAACGCCAAAGCCGATCCAAAACAAATGGCACTGATGAAAGCCGACAATAAATCCATGATGGACACTTCAATGACCGGCATGACCCCAACAAGAGGTATGAAAATGCAGGCTGACCGCAGCTTTCTCGAGGGCATGATTGGGCACCACGAGCACGCCGTGGAAATGGGCAAAGATGGGGCAAAACGTGCTTTGCGCCCAGAGTTGCGTAAGTTTGGACAGAACGTGGTGATTGATCAAAGCAAAGAGGTAAAGCAATTTCAAGGCTGGTTGAAAACCAAAAAAATTTGAACCCAAGAAACCCGAGGTGTTGATTTCAATTTTGGGTTATAACCAAGCATGACCTCAAGCCTCGAGTCCGAGTTTTTACTGCCCGAAGTCAAAACCTGGTTGTCACAACCACGCAAACTCTTGATTGCGGGCAGGTGGCTCGAGGCTGTCGATGGAAAATTCTTGACCATCATCGACCCTTGCACGGGCGGGCAACTCGCCACCGTGGCTGCGGCAAATCTCGAGGATGTGAACCTGGCGGTGGCTGCCGCCAGGCGGGCGCTCGAGGGTTCTTGGGGCAGCACAACACCCGCCGAACGTGGACGCCTGCTGTGGAAACTGGCGGATTTGATCGACGAAAACGCCGATTTCTTGCGGCAACTCGAGAGTTTGGACACGGGCAAGCCGGTCATGGAAACGTATGTCTTTGACCTGCCGATTGCCAGCGATCACTTTCGGTACTTTGCGGGTTGGGCAACCAAACTCACGGGTGAAAGCATTCCGACCTCCTTGCCTGGCGAGGCGCTCGCCTACACCCGCCGCGAACCCGTGGGCGTGGTCGGCGCAATCACACCCTGGAATTTTCCGCTTGCGATTGCCGCCTGGAAACTCGCACCCGCGCTGGCGTGCGGCAACACCGTGGTCTTAAAACCCAGCGAACTGACGCCGCTTTCGGCACTCAAACTGGGCGAGTTGATCCTCGAGGCAGGGTTTCCGCCAGGGGTGGTGAACATTCTGCCTGGACTTGGACTGGAGGCTGGCAATGCTTTGGTCGAACACGCCGACGTGGACAAGATCAGCTTCACGGGTTCGACCCGCGTCGGGCGTGAAATTCTGGCAAAATCGGGCGGCAATTTCAAACGCGTGACGCTCGAGCTTGGCGGTAAAAGCCCGAACATCATTCTGCCCGACGCCGATTTGGATGTTGCCATCGACGGCAGCCTGAGCGCGATTTTTTTCAACCAAGGCGAGGCTTGCGTGGCAGGCTCGAGGTTGTTCGTGCCAAAATCCATGAGTCAAGAAATTGTCAACGCTTTAAAATCTCGAGCCGAAAGCATTGTGCAAGGTTTTGGACTTGACCCAACCTCGCAAATGGGTCCAATGGTCTCGAGTTTGCACCAAGACCGCGTGATGGGTTTCGTTGAACGTGGCAATCAACATGCCGAATTGATTACAGGCGGCTCGAGAAACACCAACCTGCCAGGGTTTTACGTCAACCCCACGATTTTTCTGGGCAGCGACGACCTCGAGATCGCCCGTGAAGAAATTTTTGGACCTGTGTTGACCATCCTCGAGTTTGAAAACCTTGAAGACTTAACGCGCCGTGCCAACTCGAGCCAGTACGGGCTTGGCGCTGGCATCTGGACTTCGGATGTGCGCCAAGGGATTCGACTGGCGCACGCTTTAAAGGCTGGCAGCGTTTGGATTAACGGTTACGGAATGCTGGATGCCGCACTGCCTTGGGGCGGGTTTAAGAGCAGCGGCATCGGGCGTGAGATGGGTTCGGCGGCGCTCGAGACGTACACTGAACTCAAAACCGTTTGGGTGAATTTACTTTAACCAGTAAACTCTGTTCATGTCGCTCGAGATTCATGCTTCAGACCAGTACGTGACCGCTCCCGCCAGCACCACGCTCGCCCAACTCGAGACGGCACTGCCCGAAAATTTGCATTACCGTGCGCCGTTGATTGACCTCACGCTCGAGGATTGGGTGCTTTCGGGTGGCGTCGGTCTGTTGGCTGCGCCTGTGGTTCGCAAGGACGTGCTGGGTTTAACCTATACCTCGAGCGCGGGTTCGGTGCAGGCGGGTGGGCGCGTGGTCAAGAACGTTTCGGGTTATGACTTGGTGCGTTTGGTCGTGGGTTCAGACCCGAGTTTAAGCCGTGCGGTGAGGCTCGAGTCGGTCACATTGCGATTGCGTCCAAAACCCAACATCACGCGGCTCGAGAAAGTAGTTTCCAATCTCGAGGCGGGTTTTGAGGAATTGCGTAGTTTAGGCGCCGCATTTGGCTTGGCGTATCAACAGAACAACACTTGGGTCTTGCGCGGCGAATGGTGGGATGCCACGCCAGATTGGGGAACATCAGCACTCGAGGTTGTACCAAAAACCATCTGGCAAGATGCGCTCGGCGTGTTTCCTCGAGCAGTGAAGGTTTTGGATTCGCTCGAGCAACGGGTCTTGAGGGCATTGTGATTCAAAGCCTCGAGTCGGGTCGCTATTAAGGTTTTTGCCCTAAAACTTTAATAGCGCTTGGCGTTATTAAAGAAGTCTTAATTAGTGGTTGGTTCAATCATTTGAAATGACGCCTAAGAAACTCGAGTGGGTTAGAGTTTCGATTCCGATAGGGCAAAAATAGCATTCAAGAATTCGACTAAGTCGTGGAATTTGCCCTGGTGAAACTATTTTGTACTCAATCCAAGATAGTTCCAAAAACCGTGAATGATAAAATGAAATTCTCCATTCGTCAAGACTTGCACGATTAATTTATCAATGCTAGAGTTTTTGCTCGAGACTCCCTACCATTTCGAGTCTTACAAAAAAATCACAGGGGCTTCTGAAAAGGAAGCTTCTGAAAAGGAAGCTTCTGAAAAGGAAGCTTCTGAAAAGGGGCTGTTTGTGAAGAAAGTATCGTTGTTCTACCGTTTAAGGGCTTTATCGTTATCGGCACTGATTTTGTTTACAAGTTGTGCCACCAATTTACCTCAACCTCCCAAAAGCGAAAATCCAAACATAGACACACCACAACCCATAGTCACGGCTGATGATCCAACAGCAATCAAGGGTTGGTTTTGGAATCCTTCATGGTGGGAACAAGACGGGGCACTTGTACCTGAAGTCGTTGGCACAATCAATGAAAATCCTTGGATTTTGCAAACGGCAGGTCGCGCACGAAATGCAGCTTTAAGAACAACAGCAACAACCCCTCAGTTTAATTTAGCAAAAGCAAAACAAAAATGGAATGCAGCGACAGGACTTTTGACCGTTCTCGTACCGTTTCAAGATGTTGCATCCCCATATTTCGCCACTGTTTTTATCCGTCCTCAATGGAATGCTTGGGGACCGCATACTTGGACTATTGAAGGCGTAGATGTAACTGGAATACTCAAAGTATCGGGAAACTCAAACATTGCTGTAATGACCGTACAAATTAATTCAGATTCTACTTTTGGTACAGGTTTTATGCAGGTTATTGACCCAGTTGCCAAAAAAACAGTTTCTAGTTTTGAAACCGAAGGCAACGCATTAGAGACTCAAATTGCATCACTTGCATCACCTACCGTAACTGCTCTCGGCGTTGAGCCTTGTGCTCCCTCTGGTGTTACGGTTGCTAAGGTAGGTTCAACAGTTCCTACCCCCGTTCCTCCATGTAAAGATAGTACGGTAAATCCACCAAAAAATACTGGTTCAAATACGATTGACAGCAACAACACAATCTCTGAAACAAGACCATTACCATTTCCACCTGTCGATGCTTCACAACCAGACTGTGCCGCCCTGTTACAGGCATGGAAAGATGCTGACGAAACTAGAAAAAATGCTGACGAAAACTCTCGCTCATACTGGGCAGCATCAGGAGCATTTTGTACCGGTGCTGCTGTGCAAGTAGGGCTAGACCCCCTTACCGATGTCGCATGTGGCATTGCTGTTTGGCAGGCTAAAGTTGCTACTGCTCAAATGAATCAAGCTCGAAAAGCTGAAGCTCGAGCAGCAGCAGCTTATAAGAATGCCAATTGTAAAAAGTAAACAACTGCTTTCCTGGGTTAAGAAAGCTTTCTTAACCCAGGAAAACTAGTGGAGGAGAATACTATGGATTTTATCTTAGATAGCGATCATATTTTCACATATATTGGCGCAACTATCACTGGTTTGATACTTTATGGTTTTTTTAAAAAAGATTCAAAAAGAATTTTCTTTTCTAGTATAGCGTTGACTATTATCTCTGCTCTCTACATTCTCTGGTCAACGAGAAATCTTAAAACTACACCAGAATCTAATGTTTTTAAAAATTATATAATTCCTGATTTTATTATTTTTCTTTGTATAAATATTGGGATCATACCAAATATTTTACGCAAAAAAGTAAGCTAGCCATAACTTAAATATAATAAACGCTTAAATTCTATATCTAATTATAAAGTAAAGGGTGAGCAAATGCTCACCCTTTACATATTGCTTCTCGAGATTCTATTACTCTGCGCGTCCAGCGTTTAAGCTCTCGGTCAGTGCTTTGAAGCCTTCTTCGTCGCCCTTGGCGAGAAGTTCGGCTTGTGCAGCCCATGATCCCATGCTTGGGTGGCTCTTCATGTCGGCAGCCTCGAGTGCAGCTTTGAGGCTGTCTTCGTTGCTGGCGGCAAGTTGGGCGTAAGTGGTGATTCCGGCGGCGATCAGGGCGTCATTGATTTGGGGTCCGATGCCTTCAATGCGCTTGAGGTCTTCGGTCACAACGGCGTTGCTCGAGTTGGTCACAGCAACGGCGGCGGCAGCCACAGCGCTGGCTTTGCTGGCGGCGGCGCTGGCTTGGACTTTCATCATACGACCGCGATCTGTTTTGATCTTGGCGGCTTTACCACGGAGTTCGCGCAAGTAGTACAGCTTGGCGCGGCGAACCTTACCACGCTCGAGCACCGTAACCTTGTCAATCAATGGGGTGTTGTACGGAAAAATACGTTCGACGCCTTCGTTGAAAGCAATTTTGCGCACGGTGAAGCTTTTGGCGGTGCCACCGTGGTTGATGGCGATGACGACACCCTCGAACGCTTGAACGCGGGTTCGGGTACCTTCGGTGACTTTGTAATCGACACGAACGGTATCGCCCGGACGGAAGTCTGGGATGTCAGAACGCAAGTGAGATTGTTCGACGCTTTTTAAAATCGCGCCTCGGTTAACTGTTGTCATGTGTTTCCTTTCGCCGCAGGCGGAACGCGGTATACTCACTCCCGAGTTCACTCCGGCATCACCCTGTTTCAGGGCAGCCGTAAGAGTGTACACCTGAACACCCAACTCGGCAAGCGGCATTGACCCAGGCAAAATCTGGGACTCATACCGTTTTTTGAATAAATTTGGTAAAGTCTCAAAATATTTACGGGGGAATGAACATGTCTCGAGAGGTAAAATTAACCCAGGAAGGCTTTGAACGCCTTCAGAAACAATTGGAAATTGAACAGCAGCGCCTGGCAGACGCCACGGGAATCTTGCAGGAACAAACCGGCTCGAGTGACGATTTTGACGATTCGGGCATTGAAGATGCCAAACGCGAGAAGCAAAACATTGCCATTCGCATCGACGAACTCGAGGACACCCTGGCTCGAGCCGTGATTATTGCCCACAAAGAGGGCAGCAAAAACGTCGAGTTGGGCAGTGTGGTGAAACTGATCGAGGAAAAATCGGGGCGCGAACTCGAGGTGCAACTCGTCAGTGGAGCGGAAGCCACCGTACTTGGCGGCATTCGCAAGGTTTCGGACGACAGCCCGCTTGGGACAAAACTGATCGGCAAGAAGAAAAACGAAATGTTTATTGTGGACCTTGAGAAAAACCAGCTCAAATACAAAGTGCTCGAGATACGTTAGGGAGTGGCTTGAATTTTTGGGCGCTCCGAGGGGCGCTCGATTTTTTTGGAAATGAAGCAGCAAATAGCAGTTAGCGATTGGCAATGAGCCAAGATCAAGAACCAAAACTCGAGAAATGTACCGTATCGCCCCTGAATCCCTCATCCGGCTCGTTCCTCGCCACCTTCTCCCCAAGGGGAGAAGGAAATTCAAAAACCTCGAGCTTCACATGTAAAACAATCAAACTCCCTTCTCTCGATGTTGAGAGAAGCGCCCCAAGCCCGAAGGTGCTGCCGTAAGGGGCAAGAAGGGTTGGGGATGAGAGCAGAAAAAGCAATTGCTGATTTTGGTATTTGAACAGTAAAAATTAAAAATAACCACCAAGGAGCAAACCTGTGAGCAACCCAACCAGCCAACCAGACCTCGAGATCAGCCTTCACGAACAAACCGTTGCGCGGTTGAACAACGCCGACGCGATTGTGGCGGCGGGTTTTGAACGCTTTCCGTACAGTTATAACCAAACCCATCATGCCGATCAGTTGCACAAATTACACCCCGCGCCGCTCGAGCCTGGGCAAGAGTGGCTGGCAGAAAAAGTCGGCGTGGCGGGGCGCGTCATGGCGTGGCGCGACATTGGCAAACTGATTTTTGCCAGTTTGCAAGACGAGACTGGACGGATTCAGTTGTTCATGTCCAAAAACGAACTCGAGCATTTTGATGTGGCAAAAAAGATTGACCTGGGCGATATCATCGGGGTTTCGGGGCATCTCATCACGACCAAATCGGGTGAGTTGTCGATCAAGGCGACCAGTTTCACGCCGCTGGTGAAGTCCTTGCACCCGCTGCCGAGCGATTACTATGGTTTGACGGATGTTGAAACGCGTTACCGTCAGCGTTATTTGGATTTGATCGTCAATCCAGATTCTCGGGCGGTCTTCAAGGCGCGTTCCAAGACCCTGCGGTTTATCCGGGATTTTTATGAGGCTCGAGATTTCATGGAGGTCGAAGGTCCGACGCTGCAAGCGATTGCGGGCGGGACTGAAGCCAAACCTTTTAAGACGCATCACAATGCGCTGGGTCACACGTTTAACTTGCGGATCGCGCTCGAGCTGCATTTGAAGCGCTTGTTGGTCGGCGGCTTCGAGCGGGTCTATGAAATTGGGCGCGTGTACCGCAATGAAGGCATTGATCTGACCCACAATCCAGAGTTCACGATGCTCGAGTTGTACTGGGCATACGCGGATTACAGGGATATGGCGAAGATGACCGAGGATTTGTTCCGTGGGTTGGCGCTTGAGGTGACGGGCGGCACGATGCTGGAGTTTGAGGGTAAAACACTGGATTTTGGAGCGCCGTTCAACGAAATCGATTACGTTGAAGGCTTAAAGAAGCACGTGCCCGATTTGGATTTTGACCCGCTCGAGCTTTCAAAACTGCGGGCGTTTTGTGACGCGCGTTACCCGCAGTGGAAGGGGGTGCCCGATTACAAGTTGCTGGACAAGTTGTTCGGCGAGTACGTCGAACCGCTCTTGGTCAACCCGACGTTTGTCATGAATCACCCACTGGCGATCAGCCCGCTGACCAAGCCTCACCGTTCCAAACCCGGTCTGACCGAACGCTTTGAATTGTTCGTGGCTGGTTTTGAGGTCGCCAACGCCTACAGCGAGTTGAACGATGCCGCCGAACAACGCGCCAGGTTTGAAGCCCAAAGCGCCCGCCGCGACGCTGGCGACGACGAAGCGCACGAGCAAGACGAGGATTTTTTGGTCTCGCTCGAGTACGGAATGCCGCCCGCCGCTGGCATTGGCATCGGCATTGACCGCCTGGTGATGCTTTTGACCAACCGTGTCAGCATCCGTGACGTGCTGTTATTTCCACTCTTAAAACCCGAGAAGGTTGCCACCACAAATGAAGGGCTAGCGTAAGATGCAAGCGTTGTGATACTCGTTCGGATGACCGACAAAGCCAGTTGGGAACGAGCCAAAACCTTGGGCGTCTTTCACGGCGAACTCGAGGATCAAGGCTTTGTTCACCTTTTAGAGCCAGATCAAGTCCTGAAAATTGCCAATGCTTCTTTTGCTGGACGCGAGGATTTGCTGTTGTTGGTCTTGCACCGTGCCAGGGTTCGCTCGAGTATTTTTGAAGCTGACCTTTACAAGACGGGGGAATTGTTCCCTCATATTTTGGGGACGCTCAACCTCGAGGCGGTGATGATGGTGCTTGATTTTCCACCGTCCGACGATGGGACGTTTAAAATGCCAATGCGTTTGACGATGTTGATGCAAAAATTCTTATGAGATCAATTGCCATGACGCACCAATATTTTTGTAGGGGCGCTGCGACCATGCCCGTAAGGTGCATTTTATGGTCAAAAAGCTTGCTGCGCCCTAAAATTATGGTGCTGCCATGACTGAAACCTCGAGCGGAATCGTTTATCTGGTACCCACACCGATTGGGAACTTGGGCGACATCACGTTGCGGGCACTCGAGGTTCTGAAATCGGTGGATGCCATTGCCTGCGAGGACACACGACACTCGAGAAGGTTACTCACACATTTTGGCATCAACAAACCCCTCGAGCGTCTGGACGCACACACAATGGGGGCTAGGGCGGCGTATGTGCTGGGCAAATACACGCGTTTGGCGTTCGTCAGCGATGCGGGAACGCCTGGCTTGTCCGACCCTGGGGCAGAACTGGTGTCGGTGGCGCTCGAGTTGGGGTACAAAATCGAGGCGTTGCCTGGGGCAACCGCGCTCGTGCCAGCGCTGGTCTTGTCGGGTTTATCCACCGCTCGGTTTACGTATTTCGGGTTTCTGCCGCGCTCTGGGCGCGAACGGCGCGAACGCATTGCCGAGATTGCATCCTCGAGCATCACCAGCGCGATTTACGAAAGTCCGCACCGTCTGCTCGAAACGCTGACAGATTTGGGTCAAGCTTGCGGGGTCACTCGAGCTTGTGCGGTGGTGCGGGAACTGACCAAATTGCACGAGGAGGTTTTCAGGGGCAGTCTCGAACAAACGTTTGACCACTTCCAACGGGGGCAGATTCGTGGTGAAATTGTGATTGTTGTTGCGGGACTCGAACCAAACAATGCAGCTCCAGACCACACCAGCTTTGAAACCAAGGCTTTGGAACTGGCAAAAGATCAGAAAACAGCCAGGGACATTCGAGAAATACTGCAAAATTTGGGTTTGGACCGCAACAAAGCCTATGAAATCGCGCTCGGGGCAATCTCGAGCATCAAGCAAGAATAATTGTTCGAGGGAGAATTGTGATGAAACACGATCAGAGGGACGTATGAAACGAATCGGTGTACTCACCTCTGGCGGTGACGCCCCAGGCATGAACGCCGCCATCCGAGCCGTGGTTCGCACGTCCACGGCGCACGAGCTTGAAGTCATGGGCATCAAACGTGGTTTCGCGGGCATGATCGACGGCGAATTTAGCAAAATGGGTCCTCGAGATGTCGCCAACACCATTCAACGTGGTGGCACGGTACTGCTGACGGCTCGTTGCAAAGCCTTTTATGAACCCGAAGGTCGCGCCCGAGCGGCGGCACAACTCAAGGGCGCTGGGATTGAAGGTTTGGTGGTGATCGGCGGTGACGGTTCGTTTCATGGGGCGCATTACCTGTGCCAAGAACACGGCATCAAGGTGATGGGCGTGCCTGGCACCATTGACAACGACTTGTACGGCACCGATGCGACCATCGGTTACGACACGGCATTGAACACCGCCCTCGCCGCGATTGACCGCATTCGGGACACTGCCGCCAGCCACGAACGCCTGTTTTTTATTGAGGTCATGGGACGCCACGCCGGTTTTATCGCCCTGAGCGTCGGCATTGCCGGCGGCGCCGAAGAAATTTTAATTCCCGAACAACCCGAGCACCTCGATCAGGTCATCGAAACCGTGCGCATGAGCGCCTTAAAAGGCAAAGCCTCGAGCATCATCGTGGTGGCTGAAGGCTTCGAGGGCGGCGGCTTGAAAGTCATGGAAGCCGTCTCCAAAGCCACAGGTCTGGACGCTCGAGCCAGCATTTTGGGGCATGTGCAACGCGGTGGCAGCCCCACGGCGGCGGATCGTATCCTTGCCTCGAGGCTCGGTTATGCGGCGGTTGAGGCGTTGATTGAAGGCAAAACCGATTTGATGGCGGGTGTGGTCGCCGATGAGATTCATTTCACGCCGCTGCATGAAACCTGGGAAAAACGCAAGGATGTCAACCAGAAAATGCGGCAGATGGCGAAGGTTTTGGCATTGTAGGCAGATCACCACAACTTTTTCGGTATGATTAAAGCTCGAGATGAAAGATTATGCGCTCCGCAACTCGAGCTTTTTACCCTCAGCCTTTGGCGAGATGACACTTCTTGCTGCGCAGCACGGGGCGGTCAATCTTGGGCAGGGTTTTCCCGATTTTGCGCCGCCCGATTTTGTGCTCCAAGCCGCCAAGGAAGCTTTCAATGGCAAGTTGCATCAGTATGCCCCGCCAAGAGGTCACGGGCGGCTTCAAGAGGCTTTGGCGCGAACCCTCGAACCAAGTTTGGGATTTGCCCCAGACCCAACGCTCGAGGTCACCGTGCATTGCGGCGCAACCCAAGCCCTTCACGCGACCATGCAAGCGTTACTCGAGCCAGGCGATGAGGTGATTGTGCTCGAGCCGCAATTTGACACGTACACGCCGCAGGTTTTGTTGGCTGGTGGCGTGCCTATTTACGTGCCGCTTCATCCGCTAGAGACGGGCTGGGAACTTGATTTCTCTGAACTTCGTGCCGCCTGCTCGAGTCGTACAAAATTGATGCTCTTGAACACGCCGCACAATCCCACGGGCAAGGTTTTTAACCGCGCCGAACTCGAGCAAATTGCCGAGATTGCGCTTGAGTTTGATTTTTACGTGATCGCGGATGAAGTCTATGATCGTTTGGTGTACGGCGTGGAGCATGTCTCGATTGCCCGTTTGCCAGGAATGCGTGACCGCACGATCACGATTGGTTCGGCTGGGAAAATGTTCTCGGTGACGGGTTGGCGCATCGGGTGGACGGTCTCGAGCACTGCCATTGCCAGCGCGATTCGGGCAGGTTTGCAATGGACGACCTTTGCAGCGGCGACACCAGTTCAAGAAGCCATCGCTTTGTGCCTCGAGCGCATGAAAGACGAAAATTACGAACACGAATTTCGCTCGAGTTTCCTGAAAAAACGTAACTTTTTAGCCGCCGCGCTCGAGGGTGCAGGTTTTAAAGTTTGGCAACCCGAAGGCGCGTATTACATTGTTGCCGATGCCTCGAGATTTACGCATGACGCGAACGCTTTTTCAAAACGTCTGGTCACCGAATTTCAACTTGCCGCCATGCCGATGAGCGTGTTCTATTCGGCTGGCACCCGAGAAACCGCCATTGCTGGTTTTCGGTTTGCGTTTTGCAAATCCGAAGAAACCCTGGCTCGAGCTGCCGAAAAACTCGAGTTGTTGCGCAGCAGTCATTGATTCTGAAGGTTGTCTCACGATAAAAACATCAAGTTTTGTTGATATTGGGTTATGTATTCCGATATTCTGCCGCCCTGGGTTCAATTTCCCGACAAACCGCCGTGGTGGGCTGGTTGGCGCGAAGGCAACAGTGAATTGTGGCTGCATGAAGCCTGGTTCCCGTTCTGGTATGCCATGTCACGCCTCGAACAATTGCAGTATTTGGCATCTCGGCGCGTTCCCGACGATTGGATTGACCATGTGCTCGAGTTTTGGGTGCACGATGAACTTGACCCGAACCTGCCAAAATGATATGAATAAGTATGCACTCGAGTGAATAAAGCTCGAGCATTCACAAACCATGACCATCAACCGACGACCAGCCTAAACTCGAGCGCCCAAATCTGGGATGGCTCGAGCTTGTCGCTGGCGGTTTATGCTGTCTGCAAGAATCGGAGGAATATTAAAATGTCTGACAAGAAAAAAGTGGTACTCGCCTACAGCGGTGGCTTGGACACCAGCATGATCTTAAAGTGGCTTCAACTCGAGCGCGATTACGAAGTCGTGTGCTTCACCGCCGACATCGGGCAGGGCGAAGAGGTCGAGGAGGCTCGAGTCAAAGCCCTCAACACGGGCGCAGTTGCCGCTTACGCCCTGGATTTACGCGAAGAATTCGTGCGCGATTTTGTCTTCCCGATGCAACGATCCTCGAGCTTGTACGAAGGGTATTACCTGCTCGGCACAAGCATCGCTCGACCGCTGATTGCCAAGCATCTTGTCGAGATCGCCTTCAAAGAAAACGCCGAAGCCATCTCACACGGCGCGACCGGCAAAGGCAACGACCAAGTACGTTTTGAAATCAGCGCCTACGCCTTAAACCCAGAAATCAAAATCATTGCCCCCTGGCGCGAATGGGGACAAAGTGGGCGCAAAGAACTGATGGAATTTGCCGCCAAACACAACATTCCCGTTCCAGTAAGCGCCGCCAAACCCTACAGCGTAGACTCGAACTTGTTGCACAACAGCTTTGAAGGCGGAATTCTCGAGGACCCGTGGGCTGAGCCGCCAACTGGCATGTTCAAACTGACCAAGTACATTGAAGACACCCCAAACACTCCCGAATACGTCGAAATCGAATTTGTCGCAGGCGATCCTGTCGCCATCAACGGCGAGAAATTAAGTCCAGCCGCACTGCTCGAGAAAGCCAACCAAATCGCGGGCAATCACGGCATTGGCGTGGTGGATTTGGTCGAGAATCGTTTTGTCGGCATGAAGTCCAGAGGGGTTTACGAAACTCCAGGCGGCACGCTCTTGTACCACGCCCGTCGCGCCGTCGAAAGCATCACGCTCGACCGCGAAGTGCTGCACACTCGAGACAGTATGCAAGCCAAATACGCCGAATTGGTTTACAACGGTTTTTGGTTTACCGCTGAACGCGAATCCATGCAAGTTTATTTTGACCATGTGGCAAAAAGCACCACAGGCATTGCCCGCATGAAAATGTTCAAAGGTCAAGCGTTGGTGGTTGGACGCAAATCCCCGATCAGCCTGTACGACCCGACGCTGGTCACGTTTGAGAAAGAAACCGTCTACGACCAAGCCGATGCTGGCGGGTTTATCAAACTGAACGCCCTTCGTGCTCGAGTTCGCGCGAGGTTGCAAAAGGATTGAATTCGGCTGTGAAATGATAGTTGATGCTCGAGTTTAGGCAGGTTGCAAAAGGATTAAGAGCATCTACAATAAGCAAAAGAGGTGAATTATGACACTCGAGATTAGTGAAAACACCATGCGAATGCTTGAAGCTGAAGCAGCCCGCCAGCACACCAAACCAGAAGTTTTGGCAGATGAATTCATCCAAATTGGAATCACCAAATCTCTGGAAAATTCAAAAGGCTTCAGCGCCTTTTTAGGGCTATGGTCAAACGCCGAAGCAGAAGAATTTAAACAAGCCATAGCTCCACTTTCCAGTGTGGATGAGGAGTTATGGCGTGAAAAAAATCTTGATTGACACAAATGCTTACTCCGAGCTGATAGAAGGCAACGTCAAAATTCAGGTTATTCTCGATGCCCACAGCGTTTGCATACCCCTGATCGTTATTGCAGAACTCAGGGCAGGATTTCAATACGGTTCAAGACAACAAAAGAACGAGCAAATTCTCAAAGCCTTTCTCGAGAAAGCTGAAGTGATCGCACCAAATTTAGAAACCACTACCGAATACGCAAAGATTTATGCAGCGTTGCGTAAGGCTGGAAATCCAATACCAACCAATGACATTTGGATTGCAGCCATTGGCAAACAGTATGACCTGCCGCTTCTGACGTTGGATTCTCACTTTCGGTTTATCGATGGACTTGTGGTTGTGAATCCTCTCGAGAATTCGTAAACAATACTTTAGTGAAAGCAAAATGATTATGCCCAAGAAGAAAGTCATTTCAATGCTCGAGTTTTTACGAACAGGAATGTTTGGTGGATTGTCTGTTGGTGCCGATATTTCTAATTTACTCCCTCTTTTTGGCGAACCAACCTACATCAAAGATTACAGGGACTTTACAGCAAAATGGGCTTACGAAGACATGGAATTTTATGTAAATCTCGAGCTGCAAAAAGTTTACGGGATTATTATTAATGGTTTTCAAAACAGCGATGACCTAGGACGTTTCCCACGCGAAAACAAAGAATTTAAGATAGACCCCTGGGTTCTGCGTTGGGAATCAGGTTTATTGAACACAAAGAATGCTTTAGATTCAGTAAATTTGGAGTTTCTACAAATCCCTAACGCACCAAGCGAAGGTTATGAAACTTTTCGACTCAAATCGGGAACACAAATTATTTTTGCCGAAGAACCAGTTTGGGTAGATGGAAAACAAGTTTGGACTGAAAATCCAAGAATCGTTATTGATGCAATTATCAACACCAGTAGTGAACTGGCTAAAACTTCGTCTGATTTTCAATATTCATGAAAGTTTATATCCGTGAATCTATCAAAACCTCAATTCTTTTTTGATCTCGAGCGTCCAACCATCGTGTGCTTGTGCGGTTCAACACGGTTTTATGATGTGTTTTCAATATTGAATCTCGAGGAAACCTTAGCTGGAAAAATCGTGCTTTCCATTGCGTCAGACCGTCAAACCGAAGACGAAATTTTTGCGACCATGAACGAACTTGAACTCGAGCAAGTCAAACAAAAACTCGAGAAACTGCATTACCAAAAAATTGATTTGGCAGACGAAATTCTGGTGGTGAACGTGAACGGTTATGTGGGTGAAAGTACCACTCGAGAAATTTTGTACGCTCGAGAAACCAAGAAAACCGTTCGTTGGCTCGAGCCTGAAAATATACCCAATTGGTTTGACCTCAACTCTCGAGAGGAGCAAGTACGTGGTTGATTCATTTGCCCATTGTGGATACTGCGGGACAGCCTTCGCACCCGATCAGCCCGTTCACACTCGAGTCTGCTCGGGTTGTGGGCGCACCAGTTACCGCAACCCCACGCCCGTCGCGGTCACACTCGTCCCCGTTGCGCTCGAGACTGGAAGTGAAGGCTTGTTGGTGATTCGGCGCAGCATTCCACCCAAAGAAGGACAACTTGCTTTGCCTGGTGGTTTTATCAGTTACGGCGAATCCTGGCAAGTGGGCGCTGTTCGAGAAGTTTTTGAAGAAACAGGTTTGCAACTCGAGGCGGAATCAATTCGTTTGGCAAGTGTTTTAAGCGCTCCTGACAGCACCATTCTGATTTTTGGAATTGCGCCAGTTCAAGCTTCAAACGTGCTCGAGGGTTTGAGCATCTCGAGTGAAACGTCCGAGGTGGCGGTTTTAAAATCCTTTGCAGCTTTGGCTTTTCCGCTGCACACAAAAGTTGCTCAAGAATTTTTTGCTGGAACACTTCGTTAAGCTCGAGTTTAGGCATTGCAAAGGATGAAACATGAAAACACATTTAAAGGAAATAATTTCACGGGTCACGCCTTATCTTGAGGCTTTGACAAATGAAGCTGTTTCTTTCAAGTCAGACCCGAATGTGTGGTCAGGCAAAGAAATCCTTGGTCATTTGATTGATTCTGCCATGCACAACCACGAACGTTTTGTTGGCTTGGGAACAGGTGAAAAGCTCGAGTTTCCTGGCGATAATCAAGATTCATGGGTGAGTTTTCAACATTGGCAGGAACGCGATTGGCTCGAGATTGTGGGTTTATGGAAATCCTACAACCTTCATCTCGCTTGGCTGATTGAACACCTGCCAGATGATGTACTCGAGCGGAAAGCCATTGTTTTTCTCAGTCGAAAGACCATAACTTTAGGTTGGTTGATCAAACATTATCTCGAGCACCTCGAGCATCACTTAAAACAAATTGATGAGCGCGTCAGAGGAATATCATGATTCCAGAACTTCGCACCGCCACACTCAAGGATGCAGCCTTGATTGCGCGACTCACACGTGATTGTTGGGTTGGAAAACCCGCAAACTCGAGCGGGCATACCGAATCGGTTGAAGCGGTGGAAAAAAGTTTGCGTGAAGGCACTGCGATCATCATGTTTCTCGAGGGCAAACCTGTCGGCAGCGTGAGGTATTACCCTGTCATGGGCGAAAGCACGTCGGAAGTCACGTATTACGGCGCAATCGCTTGGGAAATCGGGCGGCTTGGCATTCTCCCCGCGTACCGTGGGCGAGGGCTTTCAACCTGGCTGATGAACGAAATCATGATTCGCGCCACCTCGAGCGGCATCGAAGAATTGCGGCTTGCGGTGCGAACCGACGAACCTGGCTTGCTCGGGTTTTACAAGCGTCAAGGGTTTTTTGAAGACTCGAGCATCCGTTATTCACACGCGAATCCGAACAGTCCAAAACCCATTTCAATGCGAAAATATTTGTTTCAACACCGTCCAACTCGAGGAGATTTTGCATGAGCAATAAAAAACCGTGGGGTGGACGTTTTGAAGCCCCGACTGACAAACTCGTTGAAGCGTTTAACGCCAGCGTAGATTTCGATAAACGCCTGGTGCTCGAAGATATTGCGGGCAGCAAAGCGCACGTCACAATGCTGGGTGCAACTGGGATTCTCGAGGATTCAGAGGTCACGCAGATTCTGGGCGGTTTGGATTCGGTTTTGAAAGAAGTCGAATCTGATGTGTTCCCGTGGCGCACCGAACTCGAGGATGTTCACATGAACGTCGAAACGCGCTTGAAAGAATTGATTGGGGCTGTGGCTGGAAAACTGCACACGGCTCGCAGCCGCAACGATCAGGTGGCGCTCGATTTTCGGCTTTGGGTGAAAAAAGCGTGTCTTCGCATGGCACACAAACTCGAGGTGTTGCGTGAGGTGATGCTTTCGGAGGCAGAACGAAATTTTGGCACGATCATGCCTGGTTACACACACTTGCAAGTCGCGCAACCGATTTTGCTCTCGCATTGGTTTATGGCGTATTTCGAGATGTTCAACCGCGACATCTCGAGGTTTTATGACGCGGCAAATCGCATGAATGAAAGCCCGCTCGGGGCTGGCGCACTGGCAGGAACGCCCTGGCAGATTGATCGTTTTGCCACCGCAAAAGAATTGGGGTTTGCCGCGCCGACCCGCAACAGTTTGGACAGCGTGGGTGCTCGAGATTTCGCGCTCGAGTTTTTGAGTGCCGCCAGCATTTGCATGGCGACCCTCTCCCGAATTTCTGAGGAATTGATTCTCTACTCGAGCTTCGAGTTTGGTTTTGTGATCCTGCCCGATTCGCACACCACAGGCTCGAGCATCATGCCGCAAAAGAAAAATCCTGATGTTTCAGAACTTGCCAGGGGCAAAGCGGGACGTGTCTTTGGTGATTTGATGGCACTCTTGACCGTGGTGAAGGGTACGCCACTGGCTTACAACAAAGATTTTCAGGAAGACAAAGAACCCGTTTTTGATGCCGCCGACACGCTCGAGGTTATCTTGCAACTTTATGCAGAGATGCTGCCCAAATGCGCGTGGCAAACCGAGACCACCAAAATGGCTGCCGCTCGAGGGTACAGCACTGCCACCGACTTGGCAGATTACTTGGCGCGTCAAGGTCTGCCGTTTCGTGACGCGCACGAAGTTGTTGGTAAACTTGTTGGCTTGTGCGTGAACACCAAACGTCAACTTTGGGAATTAACCACCGCAGAACTCGAGAATGCCCATCCGAAACTGTCACTGTCCGCACTCGAGGTTGTGACTGTGGAATCCAGCGTCAACGCCCGAACGAGTTACGGCGGTACAGCCCCAGTCCGTGTCAAAGAAGCCATTGAAGCCGCCCGAAAATCCATTCAAAACCCGTAGGGGCGCTGCGACCATGCCCGTTAGGTGCATTTTATGGTCAAGAAGCTTGCTGCGCCCTGCCTTTTCGTACCCAAAGGAGGAAACCCCAATGCCCAACGCCCCTCTTGATCCTAAAACGCACCTTCGGGCAGGATCGCTCGAGTCTCAACTTGTCACCCCAATCCCAGAACTCGCCCCTGCCGCGCCGCTCGAGCTTCGTGCGGCAACGCTCGAGGACATCCCGAGACTGTATGACCTGATCAAGTATTGGGCGGAGCGTGGTCGGATGCTCGAGCGCAGTCCTGAGCTTCTGGCGAGTACAATTCACGGGTTTTTGTTGCTCGAGGATCAAAACCGTGAACTGGCGGGTGTGGTGGGTTTGCATCGCATGGCTGAGGATTTGGCGGAGGTTCGCGGTTTGGCGGTTGCGCCGAATTATCAGGGCAAGGGTTTGGGGCGTTGGTTGGTGCTGGGCGCGGAAAGATTGGCTCGAGATTGGGGTTTGAAGCGCTTGTTCGCTTGGACGTATGAGCAACGCTTTTTTGAACGTTGCGGGTACACCAGAATCCCCCGTGAGGAGGCGACCTTGCCGCAAGAAATTTACGGCGAGTGTCAGCGTTGTCCGTTTTTAACCAATTGCAAAGAAATTCCGATGTTAAAGTTGATTGACTTGCCCAAGCCTGTCGTCGCGTCCTAGTTTCTCGAGCATTGTGAACCTTGGATTTACAAAGAGAATTTGGGTTGCATTTTCAAAAATAGTTGTGCTGTAGGGGCTAGGCGTGCCTAGCCCCTACATTGGATTGCGTTCAGATTGCAGACGATTTTTGGGTTTCTTTTTTTGATTGCATTCGTCTGAAACTGTTCTGCACAATACCGTTTGGTTTTGTGGTGTGATTTTCTGCCATCCATTTCAGGCTCGAGGTGCGATACTAAAACTCGATTTTCAAACTCTTCTTGAAGGCTCGAGGTTTTATGGTGACGCGCTCGATTGCTGTGCTGACTCTATTGCTTTTAACGGCTTGTGGCTCGAGTCCTACGCCTGAACCTTTGGTGGACTTGGGCGACCCAACGGCGGTTTCGCAGACAGCTTTAAACTTGTGGCGCAAGCAGCAGGTCAAAGGCTCTTGCAGCGGTTGTCACGGCGCAGATTTTTATGATCTGGCACGGATTGGGTCTTCGGATTTTACGATTCACCGTCGGGCGACGAACGACGGCGCGACAGAAAACGAAGCCAAAGCCTTGGTGCAAGCGGTTCATAACACCCGAGAAAAATTTCAGTTACCTGCCGAAAATCCGCTCGAGTTTAGACCGTTTCAGCCTTCTGCTGCGCCACTTCCTGGGAGCACCCCTGTTGAACGGGACATTGCGCTCGGGCATCAACTCGAGACGCTGAC
Source organism: uncultured Deinococcales bacterium (assembly GCA_964247135.1). GTDB lineage: Bacteria > Deinococcota > Deinococci > Deinococcales > JAAFIG01 > JANXTZ01. The sequence continues at coordinate 22,449 of CAXTTL010000044.1, forward strand.
ACCAACTTTGATGGGTGCTCCGGTGGATTCGCTCGAGAAAGCCAAAAGTGCGTGTTCTGAAATGCTGGCAATCAATTTGCGTTCCATGCCGACGGGGATTGTCTATCCGCGTTGGTCGAGCGATGCGTTTAACGGGTCTGAAATGGCAACCATGAACGATTGGGTCTCCGACATTGCACGTGAACCGATTCCCGAAAAACGCCTCGAGTGGCAAGCGTTGCAAAGTGCCTACCTCGAGAATCCGTCGGATCAGAATTTTTGGCGCATGTACGCGGCGGTGGACAGCATGACACAACCGTTTGCGGTAACGGTGGGTGCAGACGCGATCAATTTTACGAATCAAAAATTTAAGGCGGCATTGATCGGACAGCATTTGTTACGCCAAGAAAAAGTGGCAAACTCGAGTTTTATGCAGGGAAAATTGGCGTTCTCGTACCTCGAGAAACCCGAGTGGCAAAGCATCATCAAGACCTCAGAATTTTTGCCTGGCAACAATTTGTGGGAGGTTGGCGACAACGCCCGCACGGTGTTGGGCAATCACAACAACCTGGCTGGCGTCGATGTCAGCAATGCGCGAAAAGTGCTCGAGGCGAGAGGTTTTCCAAAGTTTGCGGTGGACAGTGTAAACGCTGATCGCTCGAGTTTTGTCCACGAGGAAGAAGTGCGGCTGGCGTGGTTTTGGATTGGTTTTACGGTTGATCCCAGTTTTGCGCGGGTTTCTGGCAGCAACAGCACCAAGGTTGGCGAGTACATGATCGCGAGTTTACTCAACGTCAACATGCACCTACACGATTCGTTTTTTACCAACATGCGGCTTTGCGCCAAAGGTCTATTGCCCGAGGGGAACTATAAAAGCACGCCCGCGTTTAAACCCGATTACGGTTATTTTGTGGGTTATGGGCGCGAAATCCTCAAATGGAATTGGAGCAAGGGCGACCCAATCATTCCCGATGCTCAAAAACTCGAGCAGCAGAACTTGTGGCACAGGTTTACAGGCAATGGTTTTCGCATGAGTTTATACCTGAACTTGGACACGCTCGAGCATCTGGACGCGGCTGGGCTTGCCAAAGAACGCGCTTGGGTGCTGGGCGGCGACGGTTTGTACGGCATTAATCCTGCCACGGGCAAATCCGATGACCGTGCGCCGTGGAATGCCATGCAAAATCATTTCGCCACTTACGAACCCGAAAACGCCACGGCAGACACGGCATTGATTGCCAAAGTCATGACAAAATTAAGCTTGTAGATTTAAGCTGGCTCGAGTTCGGGCTTTAATGCTGGTTTCCAATGCACCCGCGCCCAGGAGTCAATTGCGCCCACAACGGTCTGAAGCTCGTATCCCGCGCACGTCAGTTTGTAACTGGTGCGCGGCGGCATGGTGCTGTGCACGGTTTTACTAACAATCCCTTCGCGCTCGAGCATCTCGAGGCGCTCTGAGAGGGTGCTGGGGTTGCAGTTGCCGACATCCCGTCGGATTTCGTTGAAGCCTTTGCTGCCATCCAAAAGTGTACGGACAATATATAAAACCCATTTCTCTTGCAAAAAAGAGATGGCTGCTACGGCTGGACAGGGTGTTTCGACCTCGTTCACGGTTTGCATTTTAACACAACTTGGTATTTTCGTTTACATTCTAAATTACTATGGAATATATACTACTATTGTTCGGGATCACCCAACAGGAGGAATACCTATGAGCCAAACTTGGAACATTGACGCCAGCCACACCAGCCTCGACTTCGCGGTAAAACACATGGCAATCTCTACCGTGCGCGGGCATTTCAAGGCACTCTCGGGAACAGTCACCACCAACGATTCTGGTGCCCTCGAGAGCATCGAAGCCACCATCGACGCCAGCACCATCGACACCAAAGACGCCCAACGCGACGGACACCTCAAGAGCCCAGATTTTTTTGATGTTGCCAGCCACCCCAACATCACCTTCAAAAGCACCAGTGTTCAAGCCAAAGGCGGCAACGAATACAGTGTCACCGGCGACCTGAGTATGCACGGCATCACCAAACCCGTGACGCTGGCGGTTGAAACTGCCACGCCAATCAAAGACCCTTGGGGCATGACCCGCACCGCCGCCAGCGGCACCGCCAAAATCTCGCGCAAAGAATGGGATTTGACCTGGAATCAGGTGCTCGAGCTGGGCGCGTTGTTGGTCGGCGATGAAATCAAAATCACGCTCGAGGTTGAAGCGGTGATCCCGCCAGCCGCACCAGCCGCGTAAAGTCAGCAACTGCTCGGTCTACCCTCTCTTGACCATAAAACGCACCTGGCGGGCATGGTCGCTCATCCCCAACCCTTCTCCCAACATCAGGAGAAGGGAGTTTAGGTTTTTTACACGTGTGGCTCGAGGTTTTGTCTTTTTTAAGGTTCGAGCTTTTACGCCTGGGCTTGAGCACCTGCCAGCACCTTCGACATTGCCTCGTAAAGCAATTGATCCAAAACCTCGAGTTCCTCATCAAGCACCATCTCGGCACTCGAAAGCACCCGCTCGAGTTCTTCGACGGCATCGCCGAAGGGCTGCGAATTGACGCGCTCGTGAAACACGCTGACCAACGGCGCGAGCGCCCCGCGCACCACCTGGCGGAAACGCTCGAGCGTCTCGCTTTCGTCAAGCTCGAGTTTGGGCGGAATCAAATCGAGGTTTTGCGCCTGAACCCGCTCGAGGGTGTCCCGCGCAATGTCGGGCAGTTTTGCCAGGTAATGCGAATCTTTGACAATATAATTGGCTGCCCCAGCGTGCAGCGCTTTGACTGCCAGTTGCGCCTCGGAACGACCCGTCACCAGAATCACGGGCGCACCGAACGGCAAGAGTTTCTCGAGCAAGGTCAAACCGTCGGTGTCGGGCAGTTGGTAATCGAGCATCACCAAGTCAAACGTGCCAACCCGCGCCGCCTCCAACCCCGCCGCGCCCGTCAGTTCGTGCGCCACTGCAAAACCTGCCCGCTCGAGAAAACGGCTGGCAACGAACGCTTGATCCGGGTTGTCTTCAATCAGCAAAATTCGTGACATGCGCGTCCATTCTCGAGATGGTGTGGCACTTCTGAAGGATCAGTCTAAGCCAAATTGCTGATTTTCGGAGCAAATATGCAAAAAATGTTGTTT
>CAXTTL010000045.1:0-25378 GCA_964247135.1 uncultured Deinococcales bacterium
TCGGGTACGACCCAAGCATTCCGCTGGCGCAATTTAACCTCGAGAAAGCCAAAGCATTTTTCAAGAAAGCTTTTGGCGGCAAACTCTGGGAGACTGGCTTCACGACCATTGTCAAATACAACCAAGGCAACACGACCCGCAAGCGCATTGCCGAACTCTTGAAAGCTGGCATTGAAGCCGTCAGCCCCAAATTCCATCTCGAGGTGCAGGTCATTCCGTTCGCGCAATTCTTGCAAGACCAACAAGCCAGCCGCCTGGCGCTTTCGGTTGGAGGTTGGGGTCCCGATTATCCCGATCCAGATGACTTTATCCCCATTTTTTACGGATCGAGTAAGGTCGGTGGTTATTACTCGCCCGCCACCAACTTCGAGAGCAAGACCATCGACAGTGCCATCTCTCAAGCCCGCCAAACCACCGATACCGCCAAACGCGAAGCCCTCTACAAACTGATCGGACGCATCGGTGCCGACCAAGTGCCATTCATCTTGCTGCCGCGCGGCATCAGCTTCTTACCGATTCGTGACGACCTGAAAGGCGTGTATTACAACAACATGGTCAGTGGCTTGTACCTCTGGAAAGACTTGTCGAAATAAGCAATCTGCCCGAATGAGCCGTGGCTCGAGCCTCAAAAGGATTCTCGAGCCACACCAGAAATCAATAAAACTCCCTTCTCCCGCTGGCGGGAGAAGCGCCCAAGCCCGTCAGGTGCTGCTTTAAGGGCAAGACGGGTCGGGGATGAGGGTGGACAGTTCAACCCATTTCTCGAGCCTCAACGGAGAATCCCATGCTGATTTTTGTGATGCGCCGATTGCTTGCCCTGCCGCTCGTCATGCTGGCGGTCACGGCTTTGATCGTGTTGTTAATGCAGTTTCTCAGCCCCGCCCAACGTGCCGCGTCGTTCGTGCGCGGCGAGCAGCAGTTGCAAAACATTGATGCGCTGGTCAAGCAGTATGGTTTGGATCAACCGTTTTACGTGCAGTATTGGCATTGGATCAACAATGCCGCGCAGGGCAATTTGGGTTACTCGAGGGCTTCGCATCAACCCGTGATGGACACCTTGCGAGAGCGTTTTCCGGCGACGGCAGAACTTGCTTTTTATGCTTGCCTGCCGATCATCGGGATTGGCATTTGGTTGGGAACGCTGGCGGGTTTGAACAAGGACAAACTGGTCGATCAGGTGGCTCGAGTCTTGGCGGTGATCGGCTTTTCGTTGCCGACCTTTGTGCTGGGCATTTGGTTGCTGGTGATTTTTTACGGCGTGCTGGGTTGGTTGCCTGGCTTTGGGCAACTCTCGCAGGAGAGCACCTTGCAAATTGCGATTTCTGGTTTGAAGCGTTACACGGGTTTTTTGACGCTGGACACGCTCTTAAACGGACGCCTTGATTTGTTTGTCGATGCGGTCAAGCACCTGATTTTGCCCGTCACAACCCTCACTACCATCTCGAGCGCCGGTATTTTGAAGGTCATGCGTTCGAGTTTGCTCGAGGTGTTGGGGCAGGATTACGTGCGCACGGCTCGAGCCAAGGGTTTGTCGGAACGCATGGTCAACCTCAAGCACGCGCGGCGCAATGCGCTCTTGGCGGTGGCAACCTTGGCGGGTTTGACGGTGGCTGGCTTGCTGACGGGCGCGATCATCACCGAAACGATTTTTGCGTACCCTGGCATCGGGTCTTGGGGCGCTCAGGCGGCAACCCAACTCGATTATCCTGGCGTGCTCGGTTTCGCGGTCTTCACGGCGCTGCTGGTGGTGGTCGCCAATCTGGTGGTCGATCTGGCTTACGGCTTGATCGATCCTCGAGTGAGGTTTGAATGATTTCCAGCGCTCCAATTCTTGAAGCCGCTCGAGTCACCAAGGAACCCTGGTGGGAATCTCGGGTGGTCAGACGTTTCAGGCGCAACACCCTGGCGATGTTGGGCTTGGCAATCATGGTCTTGTTTGCCCTGATGGCGGCATTTGCGCCCCTGCTTGCTCCGCCCGAGCAAGCTTGCGCCCGCGATCTGGGCATCACCAATCGATCAAGCGTCTACAGCCTCACCAACTCGAGTTTCTGGCAGGTGATGTTCCGCCCGCCGGAGAACTGTTTTGTCATGCCGCGCATCAGTTTTTCGCCGATTCCGACACCGCCTGGGGTCGGCGGTCGGGTGTTTGGCACGTCCAACGGGTATGACATCAAGTACGGTTTGGTCTGGGGCGCTCGAACCGCATTTTTTCTGGGTTTTACCGTCATTATTTCCACGCTTTGCATCGGAACGTTGATCGGCAGTTTGGCGGGCTATTTTGGCGGCTGGCTCGACAATCTGTTCATGCGTTTTACCGATGTGGTGTTTGCCTTTCCTGGTTTGGTGTTGACCATTGTTTTAATTGCGATTTTCGGGCAAAGTTTAAACAACATCATTTTATCCTTGGTGCTGGTCGGTTGGAGCACCTACGCCCGCTTGTTGCGCGGCGAGATTCTGCGTGTGCGTCGCCTCGAGTACGTCGAGGGCGCTCGAGCTTTGGGGGCACGCGATGCCCGAATTATTCTTTGGCATGTCTTGCCCAATTCACTGACCGCTTTGACCGTACAAGCCACGCTCGACATGGGTTCTGTGGTGCTCTCGGCGGCGGCGTTGTCGTTCTTGGGGTTGGGAACGCCGCTGGGCTACAGCGATTGGGGGCAACTCATCAATTTTACCAGGGGATTCTTGCAGGGCGTTCCAGGGCAACCCTGGGCGTACTGGTACGTTTCGTTTTTCCCTGGCTTGGCACTGATTTTGTGGGGACTGTCCTGGAATCTACTCGGCGATGCCCTTCGTGATGCACTCGACCCTCGAGCGAGATGATGCGGTGTCATGCGACTGTTTGGCGTGTTGAATCCCAAGTCAGTTAAGATGATTGCTGAACCCTGAGCTGTTTGATGCTCGAGCGAACCATGATTTCATTCGGCGCTCGAACCATTTGATTCTCGAACTTGATATCATCGTTTTTTTAACAGGAGCGACCCCGTGAAGCACTTTACCCAGGACATCACCAGAGCCTCAAAAACCAGAAAGCGTCGCCGCAGCAAAGTCCCAGAGCGTAAATTTTCCCGTTCGCTCGAGCTTGATGCCAGCGATGTGCTCGAGGTTGATCTGATGTCCGAATGGCTGGATTGCTTGACGGGTTTTGGCAATTACGAACCCAAAAAAGTACAGTCCGAGGCTCGAGGTAAGACGTTTAAAAACTATTTTGCCAACCTCGAGTTCGATCAGCAAAAACGCACCGCCGATTTGGTGTTTGACAGCGCCCTGGGCAAGCTCGAAGCCACGCGTTGGTATGTGCGCCCAAGCCTCGAGTTGATGCTTGAGCTGTGCAAGAACGGTTTTGAAAACGCGTTTGCCCATCGGCGCACGGAACTCGAGAACATGTTCTTGGATCAGGCGGCGTTTGAGGCGTGGCTCGAGGCGCGTCAGGGCAGCAAAGCCCCCAGGGGACGGGCGTTTTTGTACACCTGGCGTTACGCGATTTTGCTTTGGAATGTTTTGAACGCGCTGCATTCGCCGTTCTCGAGCGAAATTTTAACCAAACTCTTAAAACTTCATCGCTTATGGCGTGAAAAATTGCGATCTCACAGCCCTCAACTCGAGTAATCAATTTCTCGAGTATCAAAAAGAGGTTTTTATGAAACGACTTGGCTGGTTTTTGCTGGCTGTCTTGAGCTTTTCTTTGGGAGGTTTTATGTCTGATTCAAACGCGCAACAGAGCATCGCTTGCTCTTCGCCTGAGCATCGTCAATTTGATTTCTGGCTTGGGGATTGGGAAGTCAAAACCCCCAACGGCAATGCGGCTGGCACAAACCTTGTCACCTCAGAATTTGGGGGTTGCGTGCTGCAAGAACATTGGGTTGGCTCGCAGGGCGGTCGCGGCTCGAGTTTTAATATTTTCTCCAGCGCAGACCAAAAATGGCATCAGGCTTGGGTCGATGATTCTGGTACGTTTCTAGATTTGACCGGCGGGTTTGAAGACGGCAAAATGATTCTGGTCAGCAACGCGCCCATGCCGACGGATCGAATCACCTGGAATCTGGTGGATGGCAATAAAGACCGTGTTCGACAGCTTTGGGAGCAAAGCAAAGATGGTGGTAAAACCTGGACGGTTGCGTTTGACGGGTTGTATGTTCGCAAAGCGCCCTGATTTTAAGTTTGCATTCCGGTTCGAGTAGGGTGCGCCGTGCGCACCGTCTCTTATGCATATCTGGTGCGCGAGGCGCACCCTACCAAAAACTTCTATTTTGTTTGTGATCCTCGTGATCTTAGGTTTGTATTCTGGCTCGAGCCGCAGCTCGAGTCAGGGTTTTTTGTGTCGGAAATGCCAGCATCAACGCTGTTATTCTCAATCCCAATTCTTGCCCGCGCAGGTTCAAGCTGTAGTTTTTTCTCGAGCCTGCAATGCCCTCAAAAGGCTCGAGCAGCTTGGCGTGGCTTACGTGCCCCAAACCGAGCGCCAAAGCCCGTGTGGTCAATCCTGGCAGTTGCTCGAGGATGTCTGTGAAGCGCGGTCGATCTTGCAAGAGCAAAATGATTGGCAGTGACCATTTTTTCAGGGCGATGTCGGTGATTTCAAGTCGCTCGAGGCTTTGCATCAATTCAAAAACCGCTTGCCCAATCTGGACGCCTCGAGCCGTCAAAATATATTCGGGGCGCAGCGGGTGTCCGTAGCCAGGGTTTCGCATCACCAAATCTTCTGTAATCAAGGCGTTTAGGGTGCGACTGAGTGCGTCCTTGCTGAGTTTTAAACGGGTTACCAGCGTGACGAATTTGCAGCCGTTGCTGCGGTGCAGCTCCGCCAGAATCGGCAATGCCCAGCGAAAATGCACCAAATTGACCAGAGGCTCGAGATTAGGATTATTCATAAGTGCCACCATTAAATTACGCTATTGACAAAACAAGAATTTTGTATAAAAATAGTACCGAAAGGAGAACAACATGACAGCAACAGCAGATACAGTTCAAGTCGGCTCAAGCATCGGTATGACCACCGGTATAACCCTGGCGCTCGAGGTCAGCGACCTGGAACGTTCCAAAACCTTTTACAAAGAGGTACTCGGTTTCAGGTTTAGTTACGAAGTCACCGAGATTGGTTGGTGCGAATTTGAAAGCCCAACCAAAGATGTGATCATTGGGCTTTCAAAAGTCGAAAAGTCCAATGCTGGCGGTGGACTTGTCCCAACCTTCAACGTCAGCGACATTGCCCACACCCGCAGCCTGCTCGAGTCCAAAAATGTGCGCTTTGATGGTCCGACCAATGTCATGCCAGGTTTGGTGATGCTGGCGACCTTTTACGATCCAGACGGACACGCGTTTATGTTGGCGCAATCTTTGGCGACGCCCAACTGATTGGAACTTTTTTGAGCTTGGGCGCGTAAGCTTTGGCATGAGCAACCTGCCAAAGAATCTGATCCACAACGCCGCCGCACTGGTTCAACGAGGGCTAAGGTTTTTGCCAGGCGATGCACCAAAAACCGTGGTGCTCGAGTTGCGGGGAGCGTATCCAATCAGTCGTCCCGCCAATCCATTGCCAATTCCAATTCAATTGCCCGGACAAAAGAAAATCACGACCTTGACTGATCTACGCGATCAACTCGAGCGGCTGGCGAAAATGCCCAGCCTGTCTGAACTGGTGGTGCTCGAGCGCGGTTTTGAGGGCGGTTTTGCCAGTGCGTTTGCGGTGCGCGAACTGTTCCAGAAGTTTCGTCAAAGCGGCAAACGCATCACGTTTTATGCCGACGAAATTGGCAACCTCGGTTTGTACCTGGGAAGCGCCTGTGACCGCTTGGTAACACTGTCCGAAGGACAGATCACAGCCGTCGGTTTGGCTGCCAGGGTGGTGTTTTTGGGCGAAACCCTGAAAAAAATTGGCATCGAACTCGAGGTTGAACGGCGCAGCGAATTCAAGAATGCCCCAGAACGGTTTACGGCAACCAGTTTCAGTGCGGGTCACCGCCAGAACGTCACTGGCTTGCTCGAGGGTTTGTACGATCACTGGCTCGAGACGGTTTCAACAGGGCGCAAGTTGTCCACAGATGCTTTGCGGGCGGCTGTGGACAACGCGCCCTTGCTTTCCGAGCAGGCGCTCGAGGCTGGTTTGATCGACCAAATTGCCTTTGAAGACGAACTGACGTTGAACGCCGTACCCGTCCAGGAGGCATTGCGCTTTGCGCCCTCGAGTTTGCATTGGCACGCGCCCGAAAGCATTGCCCTGATCTCGCTCGAGGGTTCGATTGTGGACGGCGAATCGCGCAACGTGCCCATTCCCATCCCGTTGTTTGGCGGCAAGCAAGCTGGCGGGTACTCAATCGCTCAGGCGTTGCGTGCCGCAGCCCAGGACAAGAACATCAAAGCCATCGTCTTCCAGATTGATTCCCCTGGCGGCAGTGCCCTGGCATCCGAATTGATCTGGCGCGAGGTTTCTCGAGCCAAACAGGTCAAACCCGTGATTGCCGTGATGGGTGAGTACGCCGCCTCGGGCGGATATTATGTCGCCTGTGCCGCCAGCAAGATTCTGGCGGCACCAAATACGGTCACGGGCAGCATCGGCGTGTTTAACCTTCACGCCAACAATCAAAAACTGTGGGAGCGATTGGGTTTCATGCCCGAAACCATCAAGCTCTCAAATCACGCCGATTTTTTCAGTCCAGACCGTCCACTTTCTGCATCCGAAAACGCCAAAAATGTTGAATCGGTGCAACGGGTTTACGATACCTTTCGTACTCGGGTTGCGGCTGGGCGCGCCAAAAGTTTGGAAGAGGTCGAAACCCTGGCTCGAGGTCGGGTTTGGACGGGTTTGCAAGCCAAAGCAAATGGTTTGGTGGACGAGATTGGTACAGTGTTTGATGCGATAGAACTTGCCCAAAAACTCAGCGGCTTGCCTGAACGTGCGCCCGTGCTTCATTTCACGCCGCCAACAAAATTTATTGCCGCCACAGACTTGAATGCACTTGCCAAAATGCTCGAGACGCGCACCAGAATTTGGGCGATCATGCCAGAATTGCTCGAGGTTGTTTTGAAATAAGCTCAAACATCAATTTATCTAACGCATGAATTCAGGGCATGACCTAAACACCGTCTGGATGTTTTGAAACTTTCTGCTACAATCCAACCATGATTCTCGAGCCAATCAAATCACCTTTGCGCGAAGAGCGTGGGGTTCTTCTCGTTGGCAAAACTCGAGTTGCTTTTGAAAGCCTATGGGCAGCCTATCAACGCGGTGAATCGCCCGAAGCCATACAGGAGAATTTTTCAAGCTGTTCCCTCGAAGAAATTTACGCCGTGATTGCCCATGCGCTTGCCAAGCCAGTAGAAATCAAAGCGTATCTCGAGCGCCGAATGCTCGAAGACGCGGCAAGTCTAGAACTTGTCAGACAAGAACCCAAAAGCACAGCCTTGCGGACGAAAATTTTGGATCGAGCGGCAACGCTTCAAAAGTGATTTGTTTTGCCAGCGACGAAAATTTGCATGGTGCGATTGTGACGGGTTTGAAACGCAGAATCCCAAATCTCGATTTGGTTCGTATTTGGGATGTCATTCCAATGGCGACAGACCTCGAAGTGCTCGAATGGTGCTTTGTGCAAAATCGTGTGCTTCTCACCCATGATGTCAACACCTTGCGTGCCGATGCGTATGAGCGGCTCGAGCAGGGATATGGTATTGCTGGAGTATTGCTCATTCCAACGCAATTGCCCATCGCTGTTGTCTTGGATGATCTCGAGACGATTGCCTTATGCAGTGAGCAAGAAGATTGGGTTGACGCTGTTTTATTTTTGCCCTTATGAGCCAAACTTTCGCTCCAAATACTCGAGCACCATAGGATCAACTTTTCCCGCTTCCACCATGCGTTCTTCGAGATTTTCCACGCCAGCCAAAGCCAAGAAAAAATTATGGCAAATGAATATCGTTGCTGCGCGTGTCATAAATCCGTAAAATCCTGACTTCCATTTCTGGCTCATGAACGGTATACAACAAAGCTTTGGGGAATCCTTTAAGCAGCATTCGCCGTACTTGCAGACCATTGATTTCAACAACAACCCGAAATGCCAATGGAAATGTCTCGAGGGTTGCAAAACCAGATGTTAACGCTTGCATGAAACGGTTTTTGAAGTGGTTTGAAATGAGAGCGTATTGTTCGGACAGAGATGCGATGTCTTGCTCGGCTTCTTCCTCGAGTAAAACCCAGTACATCAATCCATTTCTCGCATGAATTCGCGCCAAGGTTTGGCTTCTTTTGGGGATTGTTGCATTCGTGCGATGCGTTGCTCGAGAATCATTTTTTCTTGCTCAGGCAGTGGCGAATCATTCAAGGGTTCGGCAAGTTGTTCCCACAAGAAATCAAGCAACTCAAATTGTTCTTCGAGCGGCATGTTTTGAACGGTTTCACGCAAGGACGTGTTCATACGTTTATGTTAGAACCAAGCTTCTAAAAACACAAGATTGAAGTGCTATTGAAACTTGCGCTCGAGGTATTCAAGCACCACAGGGTCAAGTTTCCCAGCTTCCACCATGCGTTCCTCGAGATTTTCCACACCCGCAATTGTCAGCAGTGCTTGCTGTGATTCCTCGCGCCACTGACCATCAGGCTCGGTTTTCAAATATCCTGCTTTGAACAACACCCGCTCGAGCCGCAAGGCAATTTCACCCTCGAGCGGAATCAGATTCTCGAGATGTGGGCGTTTAAACAATAACCTGTGAATCGACAGCAGACGCTGCAATTCGGGTATCGGGTCGCCGTGATCGTCCACGCGCAAGTCGATCATGCGGTCATTGAAACCTGCGTAACCGCCTTTGACTCGAGCCACGTAAAGGGCTGCCGATTGTCGTCCTCGAGCGTCACCGCCAGCCCGGTCTGCGGCAAGCAAAGCGGCGAGAAGGCGTTCAGGAAATTGCAAACTCGGGTTTTGCTCGAAGGTTTCAGCCAGCGCATCGACCACCTGCGCACCTGTCAGCAAATTGCCTTGCGCCGCGTAACCCGCGCCCGTGCGACCTCCAGCCCAGGCGTGACACTCCGAACCCGTGAACGTAAAACCCTCATTGCTCGAGTTGACCAGCCCGTACTGACGTTGCTGGTATTCGGCATCGTTCGCCTCAAATTCTGCAGCGATGTCTTCCAAACTCCAACCCGCGCCCATCAATTCCAAAGCCCGAGGTCCAAAGCTGGTGTTGGCATAGGACTGGGTTGCGACTGCACCCAGACCGCCCATCACCCACGGCACAACCGCGCCGACCGCCAAGAATTTGCTGGCGACCGCCACGCCCAAATCGCCAGTGCTGGCGTCCCTGGCGACTATCGAAAACGTGCTGACCCTGCGAATGCTCGAGTTCATGCTGTATTTTACGCCCAAAGTTGTGCTAAAACTCTTTTATGATTACCGCTTTTGTTCTGGTTCGTGCCAAACGAGATGTCATTCCCGAAACCGCCGAGGCGCTCGCCGCCATGAAACACGTCGCCGAATGTTACAGCGTGACCGGCGACTGGGACATCGTGGTGATCTTGCGTTTCCCGCAATTCGAGGATTTGGACGATATTGTGACGGGTCAACTGCGCAAGATTCCTGGCATCGAACGCACCAGCACGATGCTGGGTTTTAAAGCCTACTCGAGTGCCTTGCTCGATTCTGCGTTTAACATCGGCGGATGAACGATACACTTGCCGCCCTTTTGAAACCTCGGGTGCCGCTGCCCGCCGCGCCGCGAAATTTTCAGAGCCTCGAGGGGTATTCCAACATCAAACGCTTCTGGGATTGGCTCGAGGCGTTTCACAACCAGGGTCTAATTGTGCGCGTGCCGACCCGAGTGCCGATAGAACACTGCCGCCGCACCGTGGTCGGGATTGAGCGCTTCAACGCGGGCGGACTGGTCGATGACCTCGCCATCCTGAACGCTTTGCTGGACGACGACCACATGACGCTCGAGATTTTCAATTTGGTTCCCGAAGCCGCCGACGCCATGCAGTCCTTGCTCGAGGGTGACAAGCAACCGCTCGTCAGCATTCTCTCGAGCGCCTACAAACTGGTTTTTGACGTGCAAGTTGCCTTCACTTCCCGCCGCGAACTTCGTATCAAAGCCGACACGCGATTTGTGGCGCTCGAGGAAGATGTTTTTCCGCTCAATTGGGATTTGAAAGCCGTGCGGTTGCGGCGCGACGATTGGCGGATGTTGCTTGACCGTGCGGCGATGGGTTTGAAATAAACTTTTGAGGCTCGAGTTAAAACCACGATCAAAACAATCGGTTTCAGCCTTGATTCAGTTTGGGCTTTCGCCAAATTTAGTTTCGTTGTGCATAGTTTTCCTTGCCGAGCAAAACAATTGAAGCAAAATTGTGACGCTCAGAAAGGAAGTTTTTATGACCGCTAAAAATGAAAAGGACACCAAGAAGACTGGCGCGAGCACCTCGAACAAAGCTGGTGTTGGGACTGGCAGCACTGGTAAAACGGGTAAAACCACTAAAACCAGCAAAAGCCAAAATTCATCTTCACGCGACACGACTCCCAAAGGCGACAGCAGCTCGAGGGGTGAACATGGCGACGACGCGATGCGTCCAATGGATCGCTCCGATACCGAGAGCCAAAACTCGAGCACCGAGGGACGGGACAGCCGCAACGGGTGACCTGGGCTGATTGTGCAAGTTCTTTGACAAGCCTTTCCAACAATCCCAAGAACGCTTGACACGAATGTCAAGCGTTCAATTGCGAGGTTTTTGATATGGCACAGGGCAGCAAAAGCGCTTATACGGACAAACAAAAACGCCAAGCCGAGCACATCGAAAAAAGCGAAATCGAACGTGGCGTTCCCGAGGCTCGAGCGGAACAAATTGCCTGGGCAACAGTCAACAAGCAAGACGGCGGCGGCAACAAATCTGGTTCTGGTAAAAGCGAAGCCGCCAAAAGGGGCTGGGCAACGCGCCGCAATCGGATGGCGTCCAAGTAAAGGTAATTGCGATTTAAGGAGCTGGATTTATGATGCCACAAGAGACGCTCGCCATTTGGTTCGGCAATCACCACGCCAGCCATCCGGCTTTGGATCACGACCTCAACATTGAGGTGGCGGTGGTTGGTGGCGGCATCATGGGGCTGACCACCGCCCTCGAGTTGGCACAAGCCGGCAAGAAGGTGGCGCTGTTTGAACGGCGTTCTCTCGGCTCGAGCGAAACGGGTCACACCACCGCCCACGTGACCGCACGCCCCGAAACCCCGATGGCAGATTTGATCAAACAGGTTGGCACGGGCGGCGTGACCGAAATTTGGCAAGCCATGAATTCGGGATTGCAGTACATTTCAAAACGCGCCACCGAATTTCAAATCTCGAGCGCTCGGGTTGATGCCTGGCAAATGGGCAGACGGGGCGCGCTCGAAGCCGAACTCGAGGTGCTGCAAATGCTGGGCGCGAGCGCGAAAATCGCCAAGCCGCCCGCACCATTGATGGGCAGGCAGGCTTTGTGCCTGTTTGATCAAATGCGCTTTGATGTGGCGCAGTACCTGCGCGGCTTGACCGAATGCGCCGAAAAACTGGGCGTGCTGATCTTTGAAAACAGCACGGTCGCCGAAGGCGATGACAATCAACTCGAGGTGCACACCGAGCATGGAATTTGGAAGGTGAACGCCTCAAAAACGATTCTGGCGACGGGGGCGCCGATGTTCGCCTCGCCAATCTTGCTCGACCGCATTCGAGCCGATCAAAGTTACGCCATCGCGGTGGCGGTCGCGGTGGGGGCAGCGCCCGATATTCTGGCGGAGGACGACGAAAATCCTTACCATTACTACAGGCTCGAGCCGGGTGTCGCCCGAGGTCATGCCCAGGAAGACATCGTGATTTTTGGCGGCGAGGACCACAAAACTGGTCGTGAAGCGACCCCCGACCGCTTTGAATCGCTCGAGCAAACCTTAAAACAATGGCTGCCGAATATCGATTGCCGTGTGATGCGCCGTTGGAGCGGTGAAATTTGGACCAGCAGCGATGGTTTGCCAATGATCGGCGAGGACCACAAGGGGCGCTTTTTTGGCACGGCTTTCGCTGGCGTCGGCATGACCCAAGGTACGCTTGCCGCCCTGATGGCGGTCGATTGGGTGTTTGACCGAACATCAGCTTGGAGTGATGTTTTTTCGCCCTCGAGATTCTCTCCTTCGGAGCTTCCAGGTATCGTCCAGCAAGGCATTGGTTTTGTGACTCAAATCGTCAAAACGGTACTGCCGCACAAACTGCCGCCAGAATCATTGACCGCCGGAGAGGGCGCGTTGGTTTCAATCGACGGACAAGTCAGCGCCGCCTACCGCGACCTGTCGGGAGCACTGCATCTGTTTGATCCCAAATGCACCCATGCGGGCTGCGAAGTCCACTGGAACCAAGCCGATAGCACCTGGGACTGCGGCTGTCACGGCTCGAGGTTCACCGCCGACGGGGCGGTACGGTCTGGTGTGGCGCCCAAAGGTTTGACGCCGCGCTAGACTGTGCTCAATGCTCGATTTCCTGGTCCAAACTTTTCTGACGCTGTTCGTGGTGATGGACCCCATCGCGCTCGTCCCCACCTTCCTGGGCATGGCGGGCAACCGTCCTCGAGCCGAACAACTGCGCTTGGCGCGAAAAGCCGTGATCGTGGCGGGCAGTGTGATGCTGTTTTTTGCGCTGTTCGGTCAAGCCTTCTTGCGTTACCTCGGCATCAACCTTGCCGCTTTTCGCGCCAGTGGAGGGGTGCTGCTTTTTCTTATGGCGCTCGACATGATTTTTGCTCGAGCCAGCGGCGCCAGGGAAACCAGCGAAGAAGAACTTGAAGCCAAAGCCAGAGAGGACATCAGCGTTTTTCCACTCGGCATTCCACTCATTGCGGGTCCTGGCACACTCTCGAGCATCATGATTTTGATTGGCAAATCCACCAGTTTGATGGGCGACATCGGCGTGATTCTGGTCGCGTTTTTTGTGCTCGGGATTTGCTATTTCGCCCTGCGCAGCGGCACTCGAGTCATCAACCTGATTGGGAAAACCGGTGTCAATGTGATCTCTCGGGTTTTGGGGGTGTTGTTGGCGGCGCTTGCGGTGCAGTACATTGCCGATGGCGCACGGAGTTTGTTGCAGTTGCGCTGAAAGTTTATTTCGATTAAATAAATTCCCACCCTCGAGTCTCGAGCATGGGAATTTTTACCAATTGCTATTAGTTTTCCTACTCGAGCGTCACCAAGTAATCGTACAAATCCGGTCCACCGGTATGCACTTCCACGCCCAATTGCGGCATTTCCGAATTGATGCGGGCAAGCAGCGCCTCTGAGGTTTCACTCGAGACGTTTGGACCCGTGAAGACCGTGACAATTTCTTGACTGACGTAAGCACCTTTCAGCATGGTCAGCACCGCATCTTCGCTCGAGCCGCCGTTTGTCACGAGCACATCGTCGCGCAAGCCGATCACGTCGCCCTCGGTAATGTCGCGTCCGTCGATGCTGGTGGTGCGGCTGGCGTGGGTGACTTCAAAAGTGGTCACTCGAGCGGCGGCGTCCTGCATTTCGGGAATCAAATCTTCGGCGTTGCTGTTGCCATTAAACGCGAGTGCTGCGCCTAAACCTGCGCCCAGGGTTTTGGTCGCAATCACGTGCAGGCGTTTGCCGCTGCCGTCGCTGGCGGCGAGTTCTTTGGCTTTTTCGGCTGCCATGATGACGTTTTTGTTGTTTGGCAGCACGATCACATCGTCGGATTCGACGCTTTTGGCGGCGTCCAGAATGTCTTGGACGCTGGGGTTTTGGGTTTGCCCGCCCGAGACAATGCGCACGCCAAGACTGCGGAACACCTTGACCAAACCGTAACCCGAGACGACCGCCACGGCTGCCGTCGGCGGGGCATCCTGACGGCTTGCGGCGCCCGCCATCGCCAGAATCTCGGTGTGTTGCTGGCTCATGTCTTCAATTTTGGAACGCACCATTTTGCCGTAACGCGCCACCGTTGCCAGCAGTTGGTCTGGGTCGTCGGTGTGAATATGCCCTTTGACAAAACCCTCGCTACCGACCACCAGCAACGAATCGCCGTAAAGTTGTACGAGTTCCCGAATTTCGGGCGCGGTCTTGGTCGCATTCTCGAGCAAGAATTCGGTGCAGTAGCCAAATTCTTCGTTCTCGAATTGATCCTGGGCGTAAGATTCGATCACGGGTGCGGGTGGCAGTTCGCGTCCCTCGAGGTGCGCCAAAACGCCTTCAAAAACATGCAAGAAACCCGCGCCGCCCGAGTCCACCACGCCAGCCTGCTTTAAAACGGGCAAGAGGTTGGTGGTGTTGATCAAACTGACATGCCCCGCCTCGAGTGCGGCTTTTAGAAGATCATGAACGCTCAAGCTCGAGTCCCTGGTGAACGCCGTCCTTGCACCTTCGGCAGTCTCTCGAGCCACGGTCAGAATGGTTCCCTCGACAGGTTTCATGACGGCGGCGTAACCCGCCTTGGCGGCTTTCTCGAACGCCTCAACCAGCACCATGCTCGAGATGCCAGTCACGTCACGCACGGCTTCGGTAAAACCTTTTAAAAGCTGCGAGAGAATCACGCCAGAGTTGCCTCGAGCGCCCAAGAGTGACCCGTAACTGATGGCTCGGGCGACCTCAGACATGCGGTTTTGATCGGCAATGTCGAGTTCGCGGCGCACCGATTGCATGGTCAGGTGCATGTTCGTGCCAGTGTCGCCGTCGGGAACTGGGTAAACGTTTAAGGCGTTGACTTCATCTTTAAAAACGCCCAACCAATCGGTGGCGTAAACAAAAGATTTTGCCAATTGCTGGCTGGTCAGGACATCATTCACCTCGAGTCCTCCTCAAGCCAGGTTTGCTAGGCTTGCCCGCTGTCGGTTTTGCCACGCCGACCACGTGGACACTCACACCCTCGAGATGAACGCCCGCCAGGGTTTTGGCGGTATACACAATTCGCTCGCGGACGTTTTCGGCGACCGTGGAAATATTGGTGCCGAACGCCACGACAATATGCACATCGACGGTTCGCGCCGTCGGTTCGCCAGCCACCAGCACGCCATCGCTCGCTTGGGCACGTCCAAGAATTTTCTGCAAGCCCTCTTTGAGGTTGCTTGGCGCCATGCCCACCACGCCAGGGACTTCATGCGCGGCAAGCCCCAGCAACGAGGCGAGCGCGTTTTCGGTCACGGTCAAAGTACCTTTCATAATTCCTCCAGCATACTCGAGGTTTGATGCCCGAGAAACCCGTGTTTTCTGAGTGGGATAAGTATACGTGCTCGAGCTTTGAAAATGCAGCAAAAAACTCGAGTGTTGAACTCGAGTTTTGACGGTTGGACAATCAATGTGCGGTTGAAGCTGGTTCGCTGCCGAGGGGATTGTTATCTTGAGGGTTGATCTTGCCAAACGCCCGCACGGCGAGCAACAAACCGATGAAGGTAAAAATCGCGCCCGCGAAAAAACTTGCGCCAGGCAGTTGAATCGGGGCATTTTTGGAGATGAAAAAGCCAAATAAATTCGTGGCGATCAGCGGTCCAAAAATCGAGGTTAAACCTTGTAAACTGGTCAAAGCCCCCTGCACCGCGCCTTGTTCGCGTGCCGAGACGCTTCTCGAGATCAAACCTTGAGCGGCTGGACCACCGATGGCGCCGATGCCCGCAACAAACAAAACCACGTACAACATCCAACCTTCGGGCGCAAGTCCGTACAAAACATTGGCGATGGCGCTGATCGTAAAACCAAAAATGACGGCGCGTTTCTCACCGAGTTTGGGCAAGATCACCCGCAACAAGCCGCCCTGGACAATTGCCACCGACAGACCGAGTGCGCCCAGCGACCAGCCGACATCTCGAGGTCCCCAGTTGTAACGGTGTTCGGTGTAGAGCGCCCAAATGCTCTGCAAGCCGTTTTGCGCCAAGCCTGCAAGGACAATCGTGGCGGTCAGGCTTAGGACTACGGGGTACTTGCCGAGCGCCATGAGCGAGCCAATCGGGTTTGCCCGCGCCCAGGAAAACGGAC
Source organism: uncultured Deinococcales bacterium (assembly GCA_964247135.1). Classification (GTDB taxonomy): domain Bacteria; phylum Deinococcota; class Deinococci; order Deinococcales; family JAAFIG01; genus JANXTZ01. The sequence goes on from CAXTTL010000045.1 coordinate 15,957, forward strand.
GGCGATTCTCGAGGCTTAAAGACTCAGGCAGCACGAACAGACCGTATAAGAAATTGATGGCGGTGATGCCTGCGACCACGTAAAACGGCAGGCGAATGTTGATCGCGCCAAGAATGCCGCCAATCGCGGGTCCAAAAATAAAGCCAACGCCGAAAGCCGCGCCGATCAGACCAAAATTCTGGGCGCGTTTTTCGGGTGGGCTGATGTCGGCAATGTAGGCGCTGACCGTGGCAATGTTGGCGCTGGTCAAGCCCGCAATGATTCGCCCCAGAAACAACCACCATAAACTTGGCGCAAATGCCAGCAGCAAATAATCCAGTGCCGATCCAAATAGGGAAATCAATATGACCGGACGACGCCCGTAACGGTCAGATAAGCTGCCCAGCACAGACGAGAACAAGAATTGCATGATCGCGTAAATGGCGCTGAACCAACCCACGTACTGCGCGGCTTGCGTTGAAATGCTGATGGCATCGCCGCTCAAAAAACTTTTAATAAGGCTTGGACCAATCGGGGCGATTAAACCAATGCCCAAAATGTCCAAAAAGAGCGTGACGAAAATAAATCCCAGTGCCGGTTGACGTTTTTGCATGAATACCTTTCAATGGCGCGGCTTAGTGTTTCTCGAGCACACCCATCAGCCAATTGCGGTCAGCCCTTAACAGCACCATTTGTCGCTCGAGTGCGAAATTGACCGCACTTTTGTGGGTTGGGATGTTCTCGAGGTTGGCAATGTAAATGTTTAGTTTCTCGAGTCTGGTGTTGAGGCAGGCGATTCGCTCAGAAGGCTCGAGTTCGGTCATGAACATGAGCGCCGTGCTTTCTGGACTCGAGATCGGTTCGGCGTGGCTGAGTTCGGTGCGCAACAGCTCGAGAAATTCTGTTTCGCCGCTTTGGGTGATGGCATAAACTTTGCGCGGTGGTCGGTTGCCCTCCCGCTCCAGCTTGACCGCCACCAAACCCGATTCGTGCAACCGCTCGAGCAGCGCGTAAGCCGTGGCTTTTTTCAGGTTGGTGACCCGAGCCAGATTTTTTTCGATAAAGTCGTTCAATTGATAGCCGTGTTGGGCTTGGTTTTTCAGTAAACCCAGCAACAACAACGCGTGATGATCCATGTTGCCTTCCCTCCAGGCATAGTCAACCACAGAATAGTCAAGTCTGACCATGCCCGTTGCTACACTTTCGTGAGTCATGATTCTCTGAAACGAGCCGTCAATACATCCAAGGCTGGCGTGTTAACCTAAACCCAATGAGCAACAATCCCAAAGGCGACCTGATCGAATACTGCAAGCGCAACGGACTCGAGGTTCCAGTCTTTGAAACGGGCGCGACCGGACCCGAGCACCAACCCACCTTCGAGAGTTCGGTGCTGATCTCGGGCACGGTCTGGGCGACCAGCACTGGGCGCACCAAACGCGAAGCCGAAAAAGCCGCCGCCCAACAAACGCTCGAAAACCTCGAGCACAACGAGCCAGGGGCGCACAACCTCGACCTCGAGCCGAACCCCTGGCCCATCTTTCCAGAGGTGCTGGCGCAGTGCTTGAACGTGGCAAACGCCCGTGTCGAAATCTCCAAACGCGGTCAAGCCGCGACGCTCGAGGTTCGGGATTTGGCGCTCGAGTTGTACAAGGGTTTGCTGACCGATTTGGGTGAAGTGGTTTAGGTTCACATTGTGATGCAGATTCATCGTTTGCTGATATTTACACGCTAAACTTTAAATTCATGGTCGCTTTGAAGAAAACCACTTCCTTCACCGCCTCGAGATTCTTATTGATTCTTGGCTTGGGCGTGACATTTTTTGCGGTATATGTGCAGGTTCGGGTTTCGGCGCAAAAGATCATCCCAACCTATTACACGGACGTTCAACCGATCCTCGAGAAAAACTGTGTCTCGTGCCATGTCAAAGGCGGCATTGCGCCGTTTGTCCTCGATAACCCAAAAGAGGCTGTGGCTCGAGCCGAGCGCATCGCGCAAGTCACGCAGTCTGGTTACATGCCGCCGTACCCTCCTGGGCAAGATTCGCAACCGTTTTTGAACGAACGCCGATTGGGTGTTGCATCCAAACAAATTCTTTTCGACTGGGCAAAAGCGGGCGCTCCGCTTGGTACGGCACCGAAAAAATAAAATGCCAAAAAGTAAAGGGAGAGCCATGAAAAAAATTCCGACCCGAGCGATGGCGGCAATGCTGGTGGCAGGATTTGGAGCGCTCAGTTTGGGCTTTGCGACCTTTGGCGGTCTGCCCCCAGAGGCAAGTTTGCATAATTTTGACCTGGCTGGCAGCAACCACATGCACCGCGTCAACCAGAACATTTCTGACGTTGCCTGGAGTTTAAATCCGCCAACCTCGAGCAAGTTAGCCACTGCCAAACCCGACGCGATTCTGACCCCAGAAAGCGCTTATACCCCAGACTCGAGCAGCAACGACGATTACCACTGCTTTTTGCTCGATCCAAAACTGACCCGCGATACCTTTGTGACCGCCACCAACGTCAAACCAGACCAAGCCAGCATTGTGCATCACGTGATTTTATTTAAAATCGGACCCGAAAATGCTGCCGAGGCTCGAGCCAAAAACCAAGCCTCCGGCGGTAAAGGTTGGACGTGTTTTGGCGGTTCGGACGTTGGCGATATTCGCACCACCGCCAACAGTTGGTTGGCGGCGTGGGCGCCAGGCTCGAGCGCCCAGACGATGCCAGAAGGCATCGGCGCACTGCTCACAAAAGGCTCATTGATCGTGATGCAAGTGCATTACAACCTCACCACTGGCGTCAAACCAGACCGCACCAGCGCCGAATTGACCTATGCGCCCGAGGGAACCCAACTGACCCCAATTCAGACGATACTCGGCTATGCGCCAGTCGAAATTCCTTGCCCCGACGGTCTGAACAGCCCGCAGTGCGACCGTCAGACGGTCTTGAACGAAAACGTTCAAAAATACGGGCAGAGGGTTGCTTACATCCCGTTAGGCTTGCTGTACGTCTGCAAGAAAAAACTCGAGGATTACCCCAAATCGGTCGGCGATGCCAGCGAGATCAAAACCTCTTGCGACCGCGAAGTCAAAAAAGCCAGCACCCTCTACGCCGTGGCTGGACACATGCACCTGCGCGGGCAAGACATCAAACTCGAGTTAAACCCTGGCACGGGTCGCGCCAAAACCTTGTTGCACATTCTCAAATGGGACTTTCACTGGCAGGGCAATTATTGGTTTAAAACCCCGCTCGAGATTGAACCTGGCGATGTCTTGCGGCTTTCGTGCACGTATGACAACAGCGTGGCGGGTCAACCCGTGTTGAACGGTGTACAAGCCAGCCCGCATTACATCACTTGGGCGGAAGGCACAACCGACGAGATGTGCCTGAGCATTCTGACCTCGGCGCCGAAAAAATAATTGCTCTGTCTGCTCTCATCCCCGAGCCTTCTTGGAATCAAGAAGGTGCTGCTGTAAGGGGCAAGAAGTCGGGTGAGAGTTTTGCTTCTAAGGTAGACTCCTGGGGTTGCTCGAGGGAGTCTCGAGTCTTTTGGAGGTCAGATCATGTCAACAGCCTTAAATCTTGCAGGTGATCCTGCTGCCGAAGCTTTGTTAAACCGCGCCAAAGACGAGATGCAGGCTCTAAGCGCCGTGCCAAACCTGGTGGTCGTGCGAATCGGTGATGATCCTGCTAGCGTTTCGTACACCCGCATGAAAACCCGCAGGGCAAAAAAAGTCGGTTTGGACTCGAGCCTGATCGAACTGCCAACAAGCATCTCTGAAGCCGAGATGCTCGAGTTGATCGAGAAATTGAATGCCGACGATACGGTCAGTGGCATTCTGGTGCAACTCCCTTTTCCCAAAGGTTCAGCAGTGAGCGAAAAACGGATTCTCGAGGCGATTGACCCTGCCAAAGACGTGGACGGTTTGCATGTGGTCAACGTTGGGCGTTTGTGGGCGGGCGAGCCAGGCTTAAGACCATGCACACCAGCCGGAGTGATCTCGATGCTGGACTTTTACGGCATCCCGCTCGAGGGCAAACGCGTGGTCATCATCAACCGTTCGCAACTGGTCGGCAAACCCCTCGCCGCCCTGATGCTCGAGCGCAACGCCACCGTGACCATTGCGCACTCGAGGACGCACGACATGAAAGCCGTGACGCTCGAGGCGGATGTGCTCGTGACCGCCGTGGGTCGCGTGAACTTCATCACGCCCGAGATGGTCAAACCTGGCGCGGTGGTGATCGATGTCAGCATCAACCGCATTGCGGACGCGAACGGTGAAGCCAAACTGGTCGGCGATTGCCACCCCGATGTCGCCAGCGTTGCCGGCGCCCTCACGCCCGTCCCAGGCGGCGTCGGACCGATGACGGTCTCGCATTTATTGTACAACACCGTGCAAGCCTGCAAAAACCAATTGCAGGCTCGAGCAAACTCCAAGTAACCCGAGTAGAATACAATTCAACGTATCCGCTCGAGTCGCCCTTTGGAGAACCCGTGTTTGAACAACTGCTGCACAATCAACTGCTCTGGACGGCGCTGGTCGCTTCGACGGGCGCTCAAATTTTGAAGGTTTTTCTGGTGCTGCTGTCCGAACGTTCCTGGCAACCCGCTCGGTTTCTCGAGACTGGCGGGATGCCGAGTTCGCACACCGCCAGCGTGGTGGCATTGTCGGTGGGTTGCGGCATCAAATACGGCTGGGACAGCCCATACTTTGCGATTGCCACGATCTTTGGCATGATCGTGATGTATGACGCCACCGGCATTCGTCGAGCCAGCGGAATGCAAGCCGAGTTGATCAACGATCTTGTTGAAGAACTTCGCGCCGTGGTGCGCGAAGGGTTCACGCCCAAACCATTAAAAGAACTCTTGGGTCACACCTATTTCGAGGTTTTTGTCGGCATGTTGTGGGGCATTTTGGTGGCGGTGCTGTCGTTCTTGGTGGTTGCCAAACAAGCTTAACTCGAGCCTGTGCGCCCCAAGGTTGGTGTTGGACGAAGCCGAATTTTGATGCGGCGCTCAGGCGTTTTGAAAACATTGCGCAGGGTTGCCCGCAAAATTTCACCCTCACCGACGGTCACGGTCACCACCGTACCATCGGGCAGCTTTGTGCCAGCCTCGAGCACAATCACACCATCTTTGACCAGACCCTTATAAGCCCGCATGACTTTAGTTTACTCGAGAATATCCTCTTTCAACCGTGACACAATGCGCTCAAGTTTTTCGGTGTTTTGCCCGCGCTTTTTTTCGATCAGCACGAAACGCTCGAAGACCTCGATGGCTTCGCGGCGACGGTTTGCCCGCACCAGCAAATCGCCCAAGAATTCATTTTCCAGTAAATAACTCGAGAATTCCTCGGGCGCAAGGGCAATGTTGGCTTTGATGGTCTCAATTTTTTCCTGGGTTTCGCGGTAACGTTTGACGCGCTCGCGGATCACAAACCAAGCAACCACCGCTATCGCCCCAAAAACCGCGCCCAGAATGCTCGAGGCTTGAGGGATGCCGTTCGCGTTCGCCAAACGCACCAGCACTGGGAACGAGAGTCCCAGCACCACCAGCACGGCAAGCAATGCGGCATAATTCACGCACCCACCCTAACCCGACAGGCACTTTAAGGGCAACCAGAGGGCTTAAATCACGTCCAAACCAAGCCCATCAAAAAACCCGCGCAACGGATAACTCGAGATGGCACCGCGAATCCCACCCAAACTGAAATTCTCGAGGCTCATGCGTTTTTGCATTTGTTCGCGTTGCGCTTCGGGCATCTGACCCATTCTGGATGTCGGACCCACCTGCGAGGCGTGTGCCTTTAATGCCGCCATCTTCTGCTCGAGGTGGGCTGCAATGTCGTGACTGAAGGCAATTGTGTCCTCGGAAACACCGTACAATTCTGGCTCGAGTCCAGGCGTTGGCGTGGCGCTCGAGTTAAACATCATGCGGGCAATCTCGATGGGGAACGCCGTGTAAAACAAACGCTTTGGCGCGTCCGGCAAATGTCCGCTCGAGAAAAACGCCGCCAGCGCCGCGCTGTGAATCACCAAATGATCCGGATGCCCGTAACCGCCGTGAGGATCAAACGTCAGCATCACCTGCGGTTTGACCTGTTCAATCACCGCCTTGATTTTGGCTTCAACCTCGAGCGGGTCGGCATTGATGCTCGCCAGAGGATCGTCTTTGCGCAGACGCTCGAGTCGTCCAGAGTCGTGATAGCCCAAAAAAATTGGCGGGTTGATGCCCAGGGCTTGGCAGGCGTTTTGAAGCTCAGTTTCACGTAGCGCACCCACGTCTTTAACTTCGCCCAAAACTGGATCGGTGACTTTGCCAGCCTCACCACGGGTCGAACTGATCAACGTCACGTCCACACCCAAGCTTGCATAATGCGCCAGCGTGCCGCCGCTCGAGAAGGCTTCATCGTCAGGGTGGGCGAACACGGCAAGCAAAGAGGGTTTCACCAGATCAGTATGACCGATTTGGAAGGCGCGAAAAGACTTTTCAAATTCATTTCACCAGCCATAAAAGACAGGGCAACCGCAAAGTCCGAATTTTGCCCATTTTGTCGGAATTCTCGTTTGCTTGCGGGCGAAGACAAGCTTCGCCCCTACGAAAAAACATTGTCCTGTAGGGGTGAACCTTGTGTTCACCCTTGCGACGGGAAGACCTCCATACATTGTTTGGTTCATTGGTTTACGACTTTGCGGTTGCCCTGCCATAAAAGAAACGCAGCCGCAAAGTTACGGTTCTTTTATGGCAAAATAGTGCTTTATCTTGACTTGAAACGCTCGAGTTCAGTTCAAGGCACAGGTTTTTGCATTGCATTTCAGCTCAGTTTGATCCAAGAGCTAATCATTGCTACCTGACGTTGGTATGGTTTTTTGTTGCTAAATTTTGGGAAAAATGAACTGACTGGAAAAGCTTGAGGCACAAAAAACCGCCAAGGTTGGTCTTGGCAGTTGGAAACTCGAGAGTGAATTTTTAGCTCGAATTAGGGTTGAGTACATGGTGCAGAAGTTCGGCAGTGCGCTGCTATGTCTTTTGGTGATCCAGCAAACGCTGCACTCAGCGACAAGACGGCAAGTAAAGTGGAGATGATGGAAATTGCTTTAACAAATTTCTTCATAAAACCTCCTGTGTATGCTTGAGAATTTAAGCTCTTGCACGTCTGGAGCTTACTTTTGAAGGTGGGAAAAAACTGGGAAACACTCAAACCACCCGCAGCCCCAAACGTTCCAAACTTTGCCGCAGCAAATCGCTTGGCGCGAGTCCAAACTCTTCGGACAGCATTCGCGCATACGCACCGTAAGCCTGGTTTGCCGCCGCCACGCCGCCGAGCGCCAAATGCACCCGAATCAAACCCAGATGACTGACCTCGGACAGCGGCTCGAGTTCGATGGCACGGCGGTAGATTTTCAGCGCCTCGCGCGATTGTGTCTGCTCGAGTTGCTCCGCCAAGGTCGCGGCGGCTGCCACGGTTTGCTCGAGGACCCGCGTGCGAATTTCGGCGACCCATTCGGTGTTGACCCCAGGCAAAAATTCGCCGTGGTAAGCCTCAAGCGCCGCCTGCAATTGCAGCATGTTGCCCGACTCGAGGGCGTGTTGTGCCAGCTCAAAATCGAGCTTTGGGCTTAATTGCGGCGCGAGTGAATAGAGTTTGTTCTCGAAAGGAAAGGCGTTGAATCCAACCTCTGGGTGCTCGCTCAGCGCGGCGCGTAAACGCCTTGCCGCAACCCGAAAATACTCGTGATGACGGGTTTCAATCGAACCGTCCCAAAGCGCGTTCATGATCTCCTCGCGGCTGGATGCGCCGTGCAGCGCCACAAAAATCAGCAACTCGCCCGCCTTGGCAAATGGAATCCGAATTGGCGTGCCGTTCAGACTGATTTGCAGTTTGCCCAAGGTCAGAATCTCGAGTTCAAAAGTTGGTTGAGGGATTGCGGCTGCAATTTCGGGTGCTGCTCGGGTTGGAGAATTCTCCACAAAACGACTGAAGCGCTCGTTAAACCAACCGCGTTCGATGCAGCTTGCGAACAGATCATGCAGCGGTTCGGCATCGACCATCAGAACGTTGTCGTGCGGCATCGCGTCAAGGCTGACAATCAAACCTTTGACCTGTTCAAACTCGAGCGAATTTTCTTGACGTGCAATCTCTGCCAGATACGCTCGAGCGCGGGGCTTATGGGCGGATTCCTCGGATTTTTCCAGCGCCCCACTCAAATATTGACGTGCCGCCTCGAGGTTGTGAGTCCAGAAATTGGCAATGCCCTGATAAAAAGCGTAGACCCCTTGAAGGTCGCTGTTGGATTGAGAGTCGTGACCCAGACGCTCCAAGATGCCGGTGGCTCGGGTTGGCTGGTTTGAACGCAGCCAGCTTTCGCTTTGTTTGAGTTCGATGATCTGCGCCAAGACCTGATCGCCCAGTTCTTGCGCACTGGCAATGCAGTTTTGGTAAGCGGCGATGGCTTGTTCAAAGTTTTGCTGCCAGAAGTAAACATCCCCCCGAAGCTCGAGAAAGTACGGCAGCAAACGGCTTTGTTCGCGCATTCCAAGTGATATGCCCTGTTCGATCAGGGAAAAAGCTTCGCCGGTACGGTTTTGCAGGTAACGCAAACTTGCCAGATCAATCAAAAGCGGCAAGGTCCGAACGGGTGTGCCCAGGGCTTCCTACACCTCCATCGCCCGCAAAATTGATTTCTCGCATTCAAACCACTGCCCCAGGCGGTACTGAATCAATTTTAAGCTGCTGAGGTTGTTGCCCAACTCGCCCAGGTTGTCGTGGTCTTCCGCCCTTCAATGCGGGCAAACTGCGCCAGCAAGGTGGTCTTGCCATAACCAGAGGGCGCGATCAAAGCCGTCAGTTGCAGATCGCTGGCAGCCTCGAGTTGCGAAAGTAACCTGGCGCGTTCCAACTCGAAGCGCAGTTTCTTGGGTATGACACTCGAGAGGTCATCATTTGCCCTGCTGCCTGACATGAAAACCATCTTATTCGATTGGTGATGATTCAGAATCAAAGTCATGTTCAACCTGTCTGCAAGGCGCGATTTTTGTAGCGACCTTATACCTTAGGTTAGCAATAGACTGGTCACACGGTGGTCACAAAAGGAATACTTTCGATGCTTGCCAGATTAAGCTTTAAATTTTCAATCGAGCCGCAATTGTGCCATCACGTCACGCTCCATGACTTCAATCGGTTGACCAACGTCCAGCACCCAGGCATCCTGTGGTGGCTCGAGCGTACTGATTTGAGATTCGAGCAAAATGGCTGGCATAAAATGCTTTCGGGCTTTCATGCGCCCTGCGATCAAATCACGGTTGCCATTCAAAAAAACAATTTTCACGCCCTCGAGATTTGCGGTGAGCGTCTGACGGTAATTGGCTTTGAGTGCCGAACACGCCAGCACAAGCGATTGAGTCTCGAGAAGATGCTGTTCAATCAGGGCGTGAAGCCGCTCTAACCAAGG
>CAXTTL010000046.1:0-25065 GCA_964247135.1 uncultured Deinococcales bacterium
CAAATCGCTCGAGGGTCGAATGCAGTACGTGCTCGTCTCCGACCCGATTCCTGCGGGCATGAAAGCCCTTGACGAGCGCAGCCTCAGCATCACGGGCGTCTCGAGCGGCGACAATTACTACGATTGGAATTACTGGTATTCGGGACGCGACATCCGTGACGAACGCGTTGACCTGTACGCCTACAGCCTCGAAGGAACACAAACCATGCAGTACATTCTGCGGGCGCAAACCCCAGGCAAATACACTGCGCTGCCCGCCAATGCCAGCCTGATGTACGACCCAGACGTTGCCGGTCAAAGCGCCGCCAGCACTTTCACCATCCATGACCGAGGACAATAAAAATTTCTCGAGCTTCCTCAACGCTCCTGCCAAAAAAGTACCCCCTGCAAGCAGGGGGGTGCCGCATGTCAGAAAGGTACTTTGACCATGATTGTCGGCAAGTTCTGGCTGTTGCGGCGGGGGTCTTGCGCCACGAAAACTCCAGTCTCACGCCACGAAACCTCCCAGCTCGAGGTTTGTTACTAGGTCAATTGAGTCTCTGTATTGCACTCCTTTTCTCCTCGAGTTTCGCCGTTTCAACCTTTCAAACCAGCAACCTCACCATCAAATACCACGATCCCAAAGACAAATCCCAACTCGAGCCGGTGGCGCTTGCCTGGCAAGACGCGCAAACCAAACTTCGCGCCATCGGACTCGAGCCTCAAGCCGTTACGCTCGAGGCGTATGCCAGTGCCGCGCAATTCAGCAAAGCGACGGGTGAACCGTGGTTTGTGGCGGCACTGACCCAAGGAAAACGCATTCAAACCCAGCGACTCGGGGCTTTGAAGGCTCGAGGAATTCTAAGATTTACAATCTTGCACGAATCATTCCACACCGTTCAACCAGTCAAACTCCCGCGTTGGTTGGCAGAAGGTTTAGCCAGAATCTTCTCGGGCGAAACCTCGAGCGACCCAAGCCCGTCAGGTGCTGCTGTAGGGTCAAGAAGTGATTCACAGCAGACCAAGCTCGAGCAAATTTCAGAATCTCAGTTAAATACCGCACTCGAGGGACGCAATGCCCAAATCAGCCTCGAGCAAGCCTACTGGGAAGCCAGCCGCCGCGCTCAAAAACTACTGGCAGCTCGAGGATGGAAAAGTGTTTTGAACGGTTACCGTTAGCGTCTCGAAAATCGGTTTTGAAACTCAAGTTGCTTGAACCCCTCTCGCATCTCAATTTCGATTGCCTCTTGTGCGATACTAAAGCCATGAGATTCAAAAACCCGAGTTTTGTCGTTGGAGGTCGCGTATGAAGCCACAAACCCTGATTCCCCTGCTGGTGATTGCGGTTGCCGCATTTTTTGGTTGGAATTCGTATCAGAACTGTCAGTTGCAGCTTCCTGGGCTTGCCGCGCCAGCCAATTGCGTCTCGAGTCCGACGACTCCGACCACCCCTACGACGCCAACCACGCCGATCACGCCAACAACCCCAACGACCCCAACAACACCAACGACCCCAACCTCAACAACCCCGACCACTCCAACGCCTCCGACCACCCCAACCGGTGGCGGTGCACCGGAATTAACAATGGTCACGCCCGACGTGAATCCTGCGATCAACCTTCGCCCCGAACGCGCCGCCATCCTCTCGGCATTCGGAGCGAAGGATTATCCAAACGTCATGAGCCTTGCCGACGGTTGGCTGAATGCCCGTCCCGCCGACGCTTTGATTGCTTTGGTGCGCAACAACGCGCTCTTAAAACAACGAGGCTCGAGCGTGATTACGATAGGGGTCAGCGTTCCGACCAGCGGCGCGACCACCCAAGCGGGCGAGGCTGTTTTGCAGGGCGTGAACATGGCGGTGCAAGAAGCCAACAAAGACGGTGGGGTGGGCGGGAAGTCCATTGCGGTTGAAATCTTGAACGACCAAAATGACCGCGCCCTGGCAATTCAGGTGGCAACGGCAATGGTTGCCAATTCCAAAGTGCTCGGGGTGATTGGACCCGTCAACTCGAGTAGTGCGCTTGCCGCCGCCGATATTTACAACGGTGGGCTGGTGCATATCGCGCCAACCGCCAGCGATGACCGTCTTGCCGATTCCGGTCCTTGGACATTTCGCATGGTTCCCAAGAACAGCGCCCAAGGGCGGGCGCTGGCTCGAATTGCCAAACAGCGCGGTTTCATTCGGATTCCGGTTTATTTTGATCCCAAAGTTGCTTACAGCAAAGGTTTAGCCGATTCCTTTGAAAAAGAAGCCGCAAGCCTTGGAATCAGTGCCGTACCAGTCGAATTTACTTCGGGCAGCTTGCCCGAGCAAGCTGGCTTTGATGTTTTTCAAGATTCACCAGCGCCCGATGCGGCTTTTATTTCTGGGGATTATACCGATGTCGCCAGGATTGCCAAGGCGTTGCGTGAACAAAACATCACCGTGCCGCTGATTGCGGGTGATAGCGCTTATTCGCAATCCTTACTGCAAACGGCGGGTACAGCGGTTGAAGGTCTGACCCTGGTCAGTTACTTTCATGCCAGCGCCACCAGCGTCGGCAGCACCCAGAGTTTTGTCAAAGCCTTCGCCAACCGTTACGGCGGCGGTACACCGAACGCCCGAGCAGCCCAGGCTTACGACGCCACCAGAACGCTGATCGAGGCGATTAGACGCGCCAAAACCCTTGACCGTGCAGGCGTGAAGGCGGCGCTGAATACCTTCACCAGCGCAAAACCAGGTCCAGGGGTCACCAGCAAAGTGCAATTTAAAGACGGTGGCATTGTCGGGCGTCCGTTTGTGGTGATTCAGGTGGCGCAAGGCAAACTGGTTTCAAGTGGCATTGCCCAGTAAAAATAAAACTTCCAGAATAAGGCTCGAGTTTGAACTCGAGCCTTATTCTTTTAAGCGCACCAGTTTCCCGCCTTGACTGACGCGGTAGACGCTGCCACGCCAGGACGTGGTGGTTTGAATCAGCGCCCGAATCCAGGCGCCAAGGAGTAAAATCTCGGTCAGCGGTAAAAACCACATTGAACGCCACATCGCGGGTTCTTGAAAGTAAATGATGTTTAAAATGGCAATCCCAACCCAGCGCAGGCTGACGTAACCAAGCAAAATCGCCCAACCGATGCTGGCAGAAATTCCTGCCAATGGCAGTAAAAAAGGCAGTGACAAGGCTGCCAAAAATGGATGTGTCAGTGGCAAAAGGCAATACTCGAGCAACGGAATCGTGGTGCGGTAAGTCAAATGCCAACGGTGCTGATGCGCCCAGTACTCGAGAAAGGTTTTCTTGGGTTCGGGAACGTTGCCGCGAACTTTGGTGATGATGCTTTGGTAACCAGATTCAAACAAAAATTTACCCATCGTCGAATCGTCGGCAATATTGTCTGCAACGCGTCCGAAACCACCAACTTGCGCCAGCATCTCAGGTTTGATGGCATAGTATGTGCCAGGAAAAACGTCGCGCACGCCAAAAAATTCTTTCATGCTGTAAAACAAAATCATAAAAGGGCTGTAATACGAACCGATCAAATGGGCACCAAAGTCTTGCATGTCGCGGTAGACCGGAATCGCGCCAGCAGCCGCCACGGGTTTGCTGCCGGGCTGAGAGTAAAGTGCGCGTACCAAACGGCGCACATCGTCTTTGCCCGCAATTAAATCCGAATCGGCACTCACATAAACCTTTCCAGTGGCAATACGTTGTGCGGCGAGCACATTGTTGGCTTTGCCCATCTCCACGGTTCGGGGACTCGAGTCCACCAATTTGATCTCGCGGTTGGGGTACGACTGTTGCAATTCGCGGATCATCGGCAGCACGGGGTCGTCCTGCCCTTCGACTGCAAAAATCACTTCAAAATCGGGGTAATCCTGCTCGATAAACGAAACAAATCCGGCTCGAGCGGCAGGATCAAGCCCTTTGACCGGTTTAAGGATTGAGACTCGGGGCCAGTTTGCGGGGTCGCTGGCTTCTGGTTGCGCCAAAAACTTTAATGCTGCCAGAAAAGCCAGCACAAAGACCACGCTCGAGATCAACGTGAAAGCCAACAGTACCAGCGCGACCACAGCCATTGCCTGCATCATACCTCGAGATTTCGCCTGTCGGAATCAAATGGAATAAAATTTGAGATCGCCTGCGCAAATTCTTCAACTTGCTCGAGCCAAGGATAATGACCCGTCTCGAGTTCGATCAAGTCCGCAGCGGCAAGATCAACCAACCAGTCTGTCTGAGATGGGTAAGCGGTGACATCTTGCACACCTGCGATGACCAGAATCGGTTTTGAAATATCTGCCAGGTAATTGGGGTATTCAAAATCCCACAAGCCATTAAAAACCAACAATTCTTGCATCGTGCCGCCCGCCAGCAGCGTCGATTCGGCATCGGAAAACTCGAGCCTCAGGCGCGATTGCGGGTTTGGAAAGTGTAATCTCGAGATCAGGTCGCTGGCGTTCAGCATCGAAAAAGCTTTCTCGACACGGTCCTCAGGTTTTTCAGGGATTTCACTTAAAGTGTGCTCGCTCAGACGTGCCGCAGACTCGAGCAAAACCTGCGACAATTCTGGGTAATGAATCCAAGGGTTCACGGCAATCACTTTGTCGGTATGCTCGGGAAAACGCCGCGCATACTCGAGCGCCAACAACGCCCCAAAACCATGCCCAAGCGGTGTCCAGGAATCAATCTCGAGAAATTCCCGTACTGCCTCTAAATCGTTTACCAAAGCATCAATCGTGTAATTCATGGCTTCTTGCGCGGGTTCGCTCGAGCGACCACAACCGCGTTGGTCAAGGTAAATCACACGGTAGTCTTCAAAGTATTCGCCTGCGATGTCTTGAAAGCTGTAGGAGTTATAACCTGGTCCACCGTGCAAAAACACGATCACTGGCGCATTATCGGTTCCAGAATCGGCAAAAAACAGTTCCACGCCGTTTAATTCTTCAAGATATTCAGTTGATAAATCATCATTCATTACGCCATCCTAAACCGAAAACAGCCCCCCAATTGCGGGTTTGACACCTTCACAGGTGCGTGATACACTCCGTTTCGCTTGAGGGTTTGCATTCTCGAGTGACCCAAGATTTCCTCACTTGGGTAAGTTCAGGGCGTCGTAGCCAAGTGGTAAGGCAAGGGTCTGCAAAACCCTCACTCGGCGGTTCGAATCCGCCCGACGCCTCCAAAGCGTGACTGGTATAGGTTCGTAGCTCAGGGGTAGAGCACCACATTGACACTGTGGGGGTCAGCAGTTCAAATCTGCTCGAGCCTACCAAACAAGAGAAGACGCCAGCGATTTTGCTGGCGTCTTTCAATTTCAAAACAAAAAGAAGCCCGAGAATTTAAATTCTCGGGCTTCTTAATCGCTTGGTTTTACTTGATGATGTTGGCAGTCACTACAATCAGCAATTGGGTTTGATCCGAACTCGTGGAAGATTTCTTAAACAAATCACCAATCAGTGGGATTGAACTGAGAATCGGAATACCTTGGTCTGTTGAATCTTTTGAAGTGGCAAGCAAGCTGCCCATCAGAAGTGTCTGACCATCTTTGAGGCGAACTGTTGATTCTGATTGACGGTCTGTGAAATCAATACGGGTTGCACTGGTGTTGGTTGGGTCTGTAACACCGCTGACATTGGCTTTAACACCTAAAGTAATGTCACCATTCGCAGCAACCGTTGGGGTGACTTCTACCTGCACACCAAATTCAAGGGTCCGTGAAGCCAAGGCTGTTGCTGTGCCAGCACCAGTTGTTGGAGATTGGATTTCGATCCGCCCACCTGATTTCAAAAGTCCTTTTCCATTGTTTAAAACAGTAATGGTCGAATCATTGATCTTTTTCGAGAGTTTTTGAGTCTCGAGGGCATTCAAGGCTGCACCAATGTTTAAGCCTGCAACGCTACGGGTGGCATCAAACAAGAAGTTGAGTGCGCCGTTTAGAATTGATCCCGAAAAATTACCAAAGCCCAAACTCCAATCGATACCCAAGGCGCGGCTTGCACTATCGGTTACCTCTTGAATCCGAATGCCGACATTGACCAAAGATTGTGGTTTATCCAGCGACGGTAAGACTGCAATCACACTGTCCACTTGTTCAGGAGTTCCGCTGATAATCAAGGTGTTGGAATCATCATCTGCGACAATGCTGACTTGGATTGGTGTAACGGTGGTTGCACCTGGCAGGGTGGTGGCTTGAGCACCTGTGCCAGTTGTGGTGGGTTGAGCACCGGCTGTAATCTGACCTAAAACACTGGCGAGTTTGCTGGCTTTGGCATACGACAACGAAAAGGTTTTACGAACGGTCAAAGTTGGAGCAACTGGAGCGGCGGCAGGGGTTGCCTTGTCCACGGTTGCCAGCAATTGCTTGACTTGGGCTTGCTCGGCGGTGGTGGCGTTGACGATCAAAATCTTCTGGTTCGGGGCAACGGTCACTTTAATGCCAGGGTAAGTGTTCTCGAGGAACACTTTTAAAGCGGTCGGATCGCCATTGACTTCGTAGGTTTGCACCACGGTCACAACCGCAGGCGGCGGCGCGGAAACCGTTTGCGGAATGTCCACTCGAGCCAGTAGGTTTTTAACTTGGTCTTGTTCGGTTGGTGTACCTGTGACAATAATCAGTTTCTGATTTGGTGGTACGGTCACACGAAGGCTTGGATAGGTGCTCTCGAGAAATTTCTTTAAGCCTTCAGGATCACCGTTGACTTCATACGTTTGCGTGACAGGTAAAATCACCGGAGCTTGTTGCACAGGGACAGGTGGCGGCACTGGTTTATCGACCTGTGCCAACACTTTGGCAACCTGATCGTGCTCGGCGGCGGTGGCGCTGACAATCAAAACCTTTTGGTTTGGCGGAACATTGACTTTGATGGTCGGGAATGCACCTTCGAGGAACTTCTTTAAGGCTTCAGGATCGCCATTCACATCGTAAGAGCGCAATTCGGTTGGAATGACCGAGGTGGTCGTGGTTGGTGGCAGCGGTTTATCGACTTGTGCCAGCAATTCTTTGACTTGAACATGTTCTTCTGTGGTCGCGGCGATTACCAGCAATTTTTGATTTGGTGGAACGGTGACTTTGATGGTTGGATAGGTGCTTTCCAAAAAGGCTTTTAAGGCAACTGGATCGCCGCTGACCACGTAGGTGCGGATTTCAATGGCGGGGGCAACGGGGGCTTGTTGAACAGGAGTCGGTTGTGGTGTGGCGACTGGCGTTGGGGCTTTGGGCAAGAACTTCTCGATCACCGAAGGGGGTCCGACCACCACGACATTGTTGGGTTGTAAAACATAGTCCAAGCCGTACAGTGTAATTAAGGTGTCCCAAACTTGACGAAACGGTTTTTTAACACTCCAGGCGGACCCCAACGTCCGGTCAGGAATGGCTTCGGGCAAAACTTGCAAACCGACAGATTTGCCAATGATCCTTAAATAATCCTCGAGTTTGGTTCCGTCAGGACCGACCTGAAATTCGATGATCTGATCGAATCTGGAATCGCTGGGAAACCTCGAGCTTTGTTGCGCCATTGCGGGAAAGAAAGTACTCGAGAGGGCGAGGAGGAAGATCGTCAAACTTGTGAGCAGTTTTGGCATGGACACCACCTTCGGGAAAGTTATGAGACGCATTATTTTTCAGTCCTTGGAATCGTTAGCGTTTCTTCTCCAAGTAAGAGCACCATTTCGCTTGCCGTGATTGACTTCACAACCACTTTACTATCTGGAATCGTTTCGCCCAGTCCAACAATCACAGACTTGCCCTTAATCTCGAGTCTGGCTTGTGGAAACGGTCCACCGACGTAATCCAGGTAACGCAATTGACGCTCGGTGATGAATTCATTCAAGATGCTGCGCGGCGGTTCAACGGGGGTCACAACAACAGGCGGTGTGACCGGCGGTGTCACGACAACAGGTGTTTGTGGTTTCACAGGTGTGATGGTGGTGTTTAAAGGGTCAACTTGTCCAGAATTGGTATTGCTGCCAGATGGTTTGAGTCCACCCGAGGTGCTGCTGGTATCGGGCGTGATGACGCTGCCCTCGTTGGGTAACTCGAGCGGCTTGGTGGGTTGAACTTGCGGTACAACCACAGGAATTTGTGGGACTTGCGGCGGGTTAACTTTTTGAATGATTTGTGGTGCGATGGGTAGAACCCCACCGCCGCCAGCAATTGGCAAACTTGCAGTGGTTGTCGAATTTGGCACTCGGATATCGGGTCGGGTTTCAATCACGACCGGTTCTGGGGGGATTGTTGGTGCTGCTGGTGTTGTTGGAATATTCGGTTTTTGCGCTGGTTTGGTGGTTTGAGTCGTTGTGCTCGGTTTGGTGGTTTGAGTTGTGCTCGGTTTTTGGCTGGTTGGATTCGCACTCGGTTTAACATTGTTGTTTGTCGTTGTGCCATTTGAAAGCGTTGTTGGTTTCTGCACATTTGCTTTGGGTGTTGGGAGTGGTGTTGGTTGCTTGATAACGATGCTTGGTTTTGACGTGCTGATTTGCGGACTGACACTTGGTGTTGGTCTTAACGCCGGTGGGATTCGCACCGAATTTGTTGGTGGATTTGGAACTGACGCCACAACATTTGGACTTGGCATTTGAATTGGTTCTGAAGGAATGGTTTGTACTGGGGGCGTCGGAATTGGCGCGAATGGATTCAAACCCGCACTCGAGGCATTTGCGCTTCCACTGGGCGTTGCGATCTCGGTGTTTGAGGGTGTTTTACCAGAATTGCCAGAACCTTCAGTTGTCACCAGAAATGGAATGTCTTGAACTTCCAAAGCTCGAGAAAGATTGCTGTTCGGATCGACCACATTTGGTGTTGTGCCAGGATTTGTTGCGGTTGGTGCAGTGTCTGGCGTGATGGGGGTGGTTGTTGGTTGGGTGAGTGCTGGTGTATCTACCACCGGTTCGGCAGTTGGATTGCCAAAAACCAAATACCAGGCTGCAATGCCGCCGAGTAAACCCAACGCCAAAGCACCGTACAACAATGGTCTGGGAAAGCGGTTAAAGGCATCGACGAAAGAATTGCGTTTTGCCACTGTGCTATTATTCGCCCCGGCATCGGTGTTAAAAGCTTGTTGATCTGGCTGGGTCATTTTGGAACCTCCCCAGGGTTGGTTGGGGTTGTTGGAGTCGTTGGGGTTGTTGGGGCTGGGGTTTCTGAAGTCGGTAATCCAGTGCAGATTGGGTTCACGTTGGTTTGGGTGTTACGGTTCGGATCGTCGTAAACATAAGCGGCAATGTTTAAGCTCGAGGCGAGTTTGGGATTGGTGATGGTTTTGGGGTCAATGGTTGTGGAAAATGCCTGAGTGGCTTGTGCGAAGTTAAGATTTTGAACACTTAAAAAGCGTTGTTGCTTCTCGAGTGCAACCAAAATACCGAACAAACTGCCGTAGGTGCCTTCAAGGTTGAGTGTCAGGTTGACGGCTCGAATGCCGGCAGGGATTGTTGAAGTTCCTGCTGTGGCGAGTTGCCGAGCAATAGAATTGAGCTGACCCTGATTGCTGGCAATGTTATTTCTGATGCCTGCCAGAAGTACAGAAAATTGTTCGCTGCTCGGTAGTTGGGCTAAGAAACTGACTTTTTCCTGTTCTAAACCTGCAACCACACCGCACAAGCGAACGACATTTCTTTGCGCATTTTCGCCGACTTGTTTTTTCGCCTCGAGCGCATCAATTTGGGTGCCCAGGTCAGCGATTGTGGTTTGTGCCGATTGGTAGGCAGTCAAATACCAGATGAGCGCCACCAACACACTTAAACCAATGACGATAAATGCAATCACACGACTCGAGAGGTTAGCGAGCATTTGAGCCTCCTGCGGGGGCGGTGGGCGTCGGGTTTTGAAAACTTGCTGGTGGAGGAGAAGTTGTTGGAGTTGTGGTTGGTATTGCCGCAAGAGGGGTATCGCTCACCACTCCAACAGTTGCATTGAATGAGTAACGGGTGCTCTTGGCAGTTCCTTGCGTTGTAATTACATCTGTACGGGTTGATCCAGTAAATTCGATCCCAAATTTGGGGTCGCTTTCAAAAACAGTGATGTATTTTTGGATGTCGGCATACGATTCAGCTTCACCCGTTAAGGCAAATTCGGTGGTAATGGGTTTCTTGTCGTAAGCGCCCGATGCAGCTTTGGTTTGTGATTCGGCTGGCGTAAGTTGTTTGACATTGAGACTCTTTAAACTGACCGCTGGAACATTTGGGTGGGTAATGCTGGCTGGAATTTTTTTGACAAAAGTGCTCAGTTGCTCTGACCATTTCACCCGTGCCTGCTCGAGTTGGGCTTTGATGGCGGTGGTAACCTCGAGTTCTTTTTGTTGGGCAATGAGCGCGGTATTGCCGTCAACAAACCGTTGCAATGCCCTGACTTCGGTATCGAGTTGATCGCGTTGGGCGGTCAATCCAGAAATCTGGTTGTTCAAGCCAAGTTGCAAACCCAGGATTACGCCGAGGACGACCACAGGAATGGCGATGGCAATCAGTCGCCACCAGCCTGGTTCGACGCGTTTGCGTAAAGTCTTGGGTAAAAGGTTGATGCTAATCAATTTCGGTCACCCCCCGTAGCGCCAAGCCGAGCGGCACTGCCAACTCGGCGGCGGTCGAACGTAAATAGGCGGCGTCAAATTGATTTTCGTCAAAGTTCACCGACAACCAAGGATCACCCACCTCAACCCGAAAACCGAGCGTGTCGCCGATGGCGTCCGCCAGTCCCCTCAGTTTGGCACCGCCACCTGACAGGTACATGCGATCAACATTAATATCGCCTGATTGGACGCGGTAAAACTCGAGTGAGCGCCGAATTTCGGTGGTCAGGTCAAGGAGTGGTGTGCGAATGGCGTCAAAGATTTTGGCTGGCGAGTATTTTTCTTTGTTGACGTCAAAATCGAGCAAATCTTCTTCGTCTTCGGTCGGGATGGTGGCGGTGGCGTAATTGATTTTGACCTCTTCGGACTGTGCAAAGTCCAGACCAAAAGCCTTTTGAATCGCCACCGTAAAATCGTCGCCCGAAACGTTGATCGGTCGGTTCATCAACACGCGCTGCCCTCGAACCAAAGCGATGGTCGAGTTGCTGGCGCCAATCTCGAGCACCACACCAACCTCGCCGCCCTCGGTGAAGGTCTGACCGGTCAGGGTGGTTTTGTTTAAATGCTCGCCGAGCAGACTACCTTTGAGCGCACGAAGCGCCGCAAAGGGCTTGACGTCTATCACCACAGGCTCGAGTTGCGAGAGTTTGATGACTTCGATCAAGCGTGCGATGACTTCTTGTTGCGCCACGGCGATCATGACTTCCATTTGACCGTCGGCTGGAATGTCGTCTGGGTTGTCGAGCGTGTCGTAATCCAGGACGACCTCATCGATTGGGAACGGAATATAGCGTTCGGCTTCCCATTTGATGGCTTCGTCGAGGTCTTTGGCTGACATTTTCGGGACCTGGATGATACGGGTGATGGCAGATTGATTGGCGACGCAGGTCACGACATATTTGTTGCGAATCTTCGCTTCCGCCAGCGCAGCCCGTATTTCGGCAGCAACCGCCGCAGGGTCGGTGATCTGCCCATCCGTGACCGAACCTGGTGGAGTCGGACGAATTGCCAGAGCACGTAACGTTGGCGGCGTACCCGGTTTTAATTCCACAATTTTGATGGTGCTTGTACCGACCTCGAGACCAATCGCCTCGATGCGCGGATTCACAAGCCGCTTCAGCCAATCTGACATAGACCCCCTTGAAACCTATAGAAAATCGTACCACAAGCAACAGACGCAAGTCAGTATAAACCGACATCGGTTTTATCTTGGTCAAAATCCGCTTTTGATACCCAAAGGTTGGTTCAAACTGTGACTTGCGGGTTATTGCAAAACCAATTGCCTTATGACCTGACTGCAAATGAGAAGCAATACGGTCCAAACAGGCTGCAAATGAATTCTGACTCGAGCGTCAATCTCAGATTTGAATCAGAAATTTTTTGATTCAAAAACAAGTGCAGTTTTAGAACTCCAGTTTAACCTGAAGTTGTTGTTTTCGCTTTGTCCCAAACGATTCTGCCACCATTGCTGCTTAAAAGGGCACAGTTTCCTGGGTTGTGTTCGTTGCAAATTCCGGTCGGAATGCACTTGATGGTCATGAACTTCCCAGACCAAGGCAGGGCGTTGACCACCTCTTTGCGCATGATTTTGGCGACCTCGCGGATTTCCCATTGGGCGCGGGTGCATAAGCGCTGCCCCAGAAAATTCTTGAGCGCCTCAAAACTCCAGGTCGAAACCAGATTGGTTCGCGCCGCGTTCGGTAAGACCATCCGCGCATCCTCGCCGGCGATGCCCAACTCGAGCAACTTTTGGTACGCACCGCCAGACTCGAGCATGGATTGCTGATACACCTCGAGCGCGGCGGGGTTCGCGGCGATGCTGGGTGGCAGCACATGCCAGTCGGATGCGGTGTCAATTTGCTTGTAGCGTTGCGACTGCTGTTCCCAAGACACACCCTGCACATGGCGCACCAACTGATGCGAGCAAGCTCGAGAGACGCCCGCAATCGAGAAGGTAAAACTCACGCCCCTCGAGACGCTCCAATGCCCAGAGTCGAGCGTGTCTGCCACGAGCTGAATTTTGCGCTCGAGAGAAGCGTTGTTGCGGTAAATCTCTTCAAAGTCGCCCTTGGTGGTGGTCATGCGGGCTTGGGCGTAAATTTGGGTTAACGGGTCGGGCGTAAAAGCAACGAGTTTGACTCGCATGGTGTCCTCCAAGAAAAATGCTTCACAGAGTTTAACCCGAAATTCCAAGGCTCGAGAAACAAAACGTTGGAGACAGTGTTTTTGTCTCCAACGGGATTGAAAATTGGAAGCCTCGAGTGCGGGACTTGTACTTTGTATGCAAAATGTATCATGCATTGGAGACAAAAAATAGATGACTGCCTACGAAATTTGTTTGGGACTGGCGATACGATATATTCCAATCTCGAAAGGAGTTTTGATGACGAACACTTTGATCCCGCGTCATGTTTTGTTTGGCAATCCTGAGCGCACAATGGTTAGCCTAAGCCATGATGCGAAGCATTTGTTGTTTCTCGCGCCTGTAGACGGCGTGCAGAACGTTTGGATCGCCCCGATTGAAAACCCCAGCGCGGCTCGAGCCATCACCAAAGCAACGGGGCGCGGGATTCCGTTTGCCATGTGGCTGTACACGAACGAGCACATCATTTACGTGCAAGACCGCGCCGGCGACGAAAACTGGCGGTTGTACAGCGTTAACATTGTCACGCTCGAGGAACGCGATTTGACGCCACTCGAGGGGGTTCGGGCGCAACCGATGGGTTTCAGTGAGCGTTTTCCCGATGAAATGCTGGTTGGTCTCAATGACCGTGTGCCGCAATTGCATGACTTGTACATCATCAACGTTCGCAGTGGCGAACGGCGTTTGCTGCTCGAGAATGAAATGGGTTTTGTGGCTTTTGTCTGCGATCACGATTACCAGCCCCGTTTTGGGCTTCAGATGAACCCAAATGGCAGTACGGATGTGTTTCAACGCATTGAGAACACCTGGGAAGCTTTCTCGAGCATTCCGAGTGAGGACAGCCTGACCACCCAATGGCTCGGCTTTGATGAAACGGGTCAAGTGCTTTACATCACAGATTCTCGAGGTCGCAACACCAGCGCTTTGTTCAGTCACAACCTCACAGCCAATACACGAACCTTGCTCGCCGAGGATGCTCGAGCCGATTTTAGCGATTGGTTGCAGCATCCGACCACGCACACGGTTCAGGCGGTTTCGTTCAATTACGACCGTGAACACCGACAATTTTTGGATGATCGAATCAAAGCCGATTTTGAATATTTGCAGGGTATTGCCAAAGGCGAAATCGGTGTGAACAGCCGCAGCTTGGATGACCAACATTGGTTGGTGACCGACTCGAGCGACCAGGCGCCCGTCCGGTACTATCATTATGACCGTGCGGCAAAACGGGCGACGTTCTTGTTTACGGATCGCCCTGAACTCGAGCAGTATTTGTTAGCGCCAATGCAACCCAAATTGATTCAAACCCGCGATGGTCTTGAGATGGTTTGTTACCTGACCACAACGCCTCACTCGAGTTCACCTGTTCCAATGGTTTTGTTGGTTCACGGTGGACCCTGGGCGCGTGACGCGTGGGGATATGATGCCCAGGCGCAATGGCTGGCGAACCGTGGTTACGCCGTGTTGCAAGTCAACTTCAGGGCTTCAACTGGTTTTGGCAAGGCGTTTACCAATGCGGGCAACCTCGAGTGGGGTAAAAAAATGCACGATGACCTGCTGGATGCCGTCGATTGGGCGGTCAAAGAAGGGATCACCTCGAGCGACACGGTGGCGATCATGGGCGGCAGTTACGGCGGTTATGCGACGCTGGCAGCCTTGACCTTGACGCCAGAGCGTTTTGTGTGCGGAGTGGACATTGTCGGACCTTCAAACTTGCAAACCTTGATCGAGTCGGTGCCGCCGTATTGGGAACCGATGATTGCCATGTTTAGAAACCGAATTGGCGATGACACGACCACTGAAGGGCAAGCGCTTTTAAAGGAACGTTCGCCGCTGACGCACGTCTCGAGCATCACAAAACCGTTGTTGATTGGGCAGGGCGCGAACGACCCTCGGGTAAAACAAGCCGAGTCGGATCAGATTGTCAATGCCATGACTGCCAAGAACATTCCGGTGACGTATGCCTTATTTCCCGATGAAGGTCACGGTTTTGCCCGCCCCGAGAACCGACAAGCGTTTTATGCGATAGCCGAGGCATTTTTGGCTAAACATCTCGGTGGCAGTTGCCAAGCCATTGGAAACGATTTTGAAGGCTCGAGCATTCAGATTCTTCAGGGGGCTGCCCAAATTCCAGGTGCAACCGAAATGCTCTGACAGGTTTAAATCTCGAGCAAAAAAGGGGAGACGAATTTCTCGTCTTCCCGAAATAATTTTTCACGCTCGGCTTTTAGGCGCTCTTGTACGCCTCGAGAATCACCGTTGCAAACTCTTCGGTGCTCGCCTTCCCACCCAAATCTGGGGTGCGTGGTCCATGCTCGAGGGCAATGTCCACGGCTCGCTCGAGTTTGGCGGCGGCGGAAAACTCGCCGATATGGTTGAGCATTAACGCGGCTGCCAGGACGGTGGCGGTCGGGTTGGCGATGCCGCGCCCTGCAATGTCTGGGGCGCTGCCGTGAACGCTTTCAAAGACCGCGTATTGCTCGCCGATGTTGCCGCTGGCGGCGATGCCAAGACCGCCGACCAAACCGGCGGTCAAGTCGGAAATAATATCGCCGAACAAGTTGGTGGTGACAATGACATCGAACCGTTCTGGACGGGTGACAAGCTGCATGGCGCAATTGTCAATAATAATATCTTGAACCGTCAAACCTGCGACTTTATCGGCAGCCTCTCGAGCCGTGTTCAAAAACAAACCTTGGGTGACGGGCAAAACGTTGGCTTTGTGCGCAATGTGCAAGGTTTTGCGATCCCTGGTTGCCGCCAGTTTGGCGGCGTATTCACCGATTCTTTGGCTGGCTTTGCGGGTAATCACGGTGTCGGCAATCGCAATCTCGCCGTTCATGTAACTGCGTTCTTGCTCGACGTACAAGCCTTCGGTATTCTCGCGCACCACGATCAAATCCACGCCAGCCCTCGAGCCTGGGACGGGGTGGTGTTTGGCTGGGCGCACGTTGGCGTACAAGTCCAGGGCGCGGCGCATGTAACGGATGGCGCCGCGAAAACCAGGCACTTTTTTGCTGGGACTGGTGGCGGCGCCAAACAGCGTGGCTTGGCTGGCGCGTACCGTCTCGAGGGTGGCTTCTGGAATGCTGTCGCCCGTGCGTTCAAACAGTTCCCAGCCGGCTTCGGCGTGCAGCCATTCAAACTCGAGTTCGCCTGAAACTTGCATTCCCTCCAAGACCCGTTTGGCGGCGCGGATGACTTCGTGACCGATGCCGTCGCCTTCGATCAATGTGATGGTGTGCTTTGCCATTTTTGCCTCCGACCCGAGGATTTCTCGGGTTTGTCTGAATTGTTGCCAGTCTTGAAGTGCTTCCAAACCCTTACATCGTAGGCTTGGCGTCAAGCCTGTTCAAGCCTGTCCCTACTGGGGTGACGAATCCATTTGAAAACCAGCCTGTTCAGGTTCGTCTGATAGACTCGAGGCGTGCCTGTCTTAGAGAACTCCGTCGCCGAATTTATTGAACGCTGGAAACACCATGCCACCCGTGTGACCCTTTACCCTCAACTCGAGGGTTCGCCGCTCTTGGAGATAGGTGCCGCCGGTCGGGTTTTGTACGTGATGGACAGGGTTGGACCGTATGCCGCCAAACCAGGCGAGGTCAGCATGATCGTCAACCCAATGACCGAAACCGTGTTTGGCGTTGACTTGGACACCGAATCCCTAACCATCACTGGTATTTCTGGGATTGAAGCCGTCGGGCGGGTGCTCGAGGTGTCCAGGGATTTTGTGGTTCTTCAAGCCAGGTTGCCGCTGGTGGTCGGCGTGCTCGATCAATCCTGGAAGGAAATAAAAGTGGGTCAGATGGTCAGTTTTGTCTCGCTCGAGCCGATTCATGGGTTTTTGACGCATTGAGGACGATTGGCAAATGGCTTGCCTTTGGGGCAAAATTCAATCTCAGGGTTTTCTTTCGTTGGGTGCTTGATTCAAATTTGGTTTGCTCGAGCTTGATTTTATCAATTCAGACACAGTTTTGGTCTTTTGGAGGAAAGACTGAGACGTTTTGGCTCCTGGCGATCTGCCTGTCGCCATTTACTTCCTCCCCAACATTTCTCGTCTCAGTTGTGTAAAACTAATACGCAATGCAATGCCCGAGCTGTCAAGAGCCAGTGCAAGCAACCTGGCGTTTTTGCCCGAATTGCGGGGCGGCAATTTCGGTGGTCGAACCGACGGTGCAACGCCGCGTGGCGGTGGTTTTTGTCGATCTGGTGGCGAGCACCCGTTTTGCCCGTAGCCTTTCGAGCGACGCGTACTTTGACCTGATGGGTGAAATCTTGACGGTGCTGGCGGTCGAGATCGAGGCGCTCGAGGGTCATGTCGTGCAATTTCAGGGCGATGCGGTGCTGGCGGCGTTCGGCGCGGTCAAAAGTTTTGAGGACAATGCCCTGCGTGCCGTCAAGGCGGCTCGAGCCGCCATCGCCGCCGTCGAAAATTACGGTGAGCGCAAGGGTTTGGAACTCGAGGGACGGGCGGGCGTGGACACCGACGATGCCACGGTGGGTTGGGTCGGCGGCGAGTTTACCTTGTTTGGCAGCGTGGTGAACCTCTCGAGGCGCTTGTGCTCGGCGGCTGAACCTGGCGAGGTGCTGGCGTCGTTGCGGGTACAACTCGAAACCCATGCGGGCGCACAGTTTGAAAAACAAACAGGTTTGGTGCTGCGCGATTACCCCGAGGAGGGCGAACCGTTTTTGTTAAAAGGCTTCACCACCGCCGCCGGACAGGAGTATCTGCCATTTCACGGTCCGCCGCTGGTGGGGCGGCAAAAAGAACTCGCCAAACTCGAGGGACTGTTCAGAATCGCCCGCAGCGAACGGCGCGTGGTCTGGGTCGAAATTGTTGGGCATCCAGGTTCGGGGCGCAGCCGTTTGATGCAAGAATTTGCGGCGCGTCACGAGATCAGCGAGGACGCCCGAGCGGTGGTGCTCGATTCAACAACCCGCAAGCTCGAGTTGCCGACCAAAGTCTTGCCGATAGTCTTGCTCGAGGACGCCTTAAACCTCGAGACTGCCCTGCAAACGGCGCTCCTCGGTGCCCGAAAGGGGGCGTTGGTGCTGGTGCCTCGGGCGCTGCAAAGTGACCGAGAACGCGAGGCGGTGGTGCTGGACAACCTTGGTTTTTCGCAAGCCCGTACCCTGCTCGAGTCCCTGTGCGGACCGCAGCCGATAGGTTTGGTCAAACCTTGGTTTGAGCGCTCCTTGGGCAATGCCGCGATTTTGGCTGAAATTGCCAGGTTGTTCAACAAAGGTTTTGATGAGTCCCAAGAGTTGCAGCAACGGGTGAAAGCTTTTGTCTTCAATCACTTTGAGGTTTTTGCCTCGAGTGCCTCCGAGGTGTTTTCGGTGGCGGCACTGTTCGGCTCGGGTTTTTATCTGGGCGGCTTAAGCCAAGTTCTGGGGCGCGATGTCGGTCCCGACCTTGAGATGCTGCTTGCCGACGCTGTGATTCTCGAGTCGAGTGCGTCTCGAATTCTGAACGAGCGCGAATTTAAGATTCAAATTCCGCTCCTACGTGAGGCGGCGATTTCGGCCTTTGAGTTGCAGCAACGGCTGAGCTTGCATCTTTCAATCGCTGCGTGGTTCTCGAGCCGAAATGCTTCTCGAGCGCGTGACCACACTCGGGCAGCCCAAAGTCTTCAAGCCGCACTGCAAACCCAAGCCTCGCCCGAGGGTTCGGTGGTTGGGGTAAAAACCAAGAAAACCCCGTTGGTGAAGGTCTCTCGAGCCTCAAAATCGGCAAAGTAAAACAAAATGTAAATTTAAACTTGACAAAATAGCAAACTTGATTGCATACTTAAGGAGCAATCGAGGGTTTGAACCTTGGATTGTTCAAACTTTCAGGAACTTAAATCGACATCAGCCCGTAGGAGAAACCATGAGTGACCCATTTCGTGAACGCATCGAAAACCTGCTCCGTCAGGGCAAAATCTCACCAGAAGAAGCCAACAAGCTTTTTCGGGCGCTCGAGCCGCAAGGTGAGACCGCCAGCGCCAGCACGCCCCTGACCGGTTCGCAACCCGCACCGAGCATTCCGACCCCGCCAACCCCTCCCACACCCCCAACGCCAGTGGTTGCGCCGACACCGCCAACGCCGCCAACGCCGCCAAGCCCAGCCACACCGCCAAGCCCACCCAGCACTGCCATGCCAACCTCGCACAGCAAAGCCTTTGATCATTACGTTCATGCAGCAAACAACATCCGTAAACTGGTCATCAACGCCACCGCAGGCGATATCGACGTTGAAGGCGTACCAGGCACGGCAACCATCGAAGCCAACGTCAAAAACGGTTCGCTCGAGATCACCGAGGACGGCGACGTGATTCGCATTCTGGGCGTTGGGAAAATTGACGACCCGACCGAAATCGGCTGGTTGAACACCGTCATCCGCACCATCGGACGCAACCTGCCCGTGGACATTCACGTCAAAGTGCCCAGCAGCCTGCTCGAACTCGAGGTCAAAGCCCTGGCGGGCGACGTGAGTGTGGCTGGCGTGACCGGTACGGTGTCGCTCGAGATGAGCGCGGGCGACCTGAAACTCAAAGACGCAGGGCGGTTCAACATCAACGCCAAGGCGGGTGATATCAAAGTGCGAACCAAACTGACCGACGGCGACAGCAACCTGCGCGCCCTGGCGGGAAACGTGGACGTGATCCTCGAGGCTGGCTCGAGCGTGACCATGAAAGCCTCCAACAGCGCCGGTGACATTACCGCCAAAGGCTTTATTTTAACCCACACCGAAAAAAGAGTGGTCGGTGGCAGCCTCGAGGGGCGTTTGGGCGCGGGTCGCGCCAAATTGACTGTCAATTTGAGCGCGGGCGATCTGGACATCGAAGCCATCGACGGCATGAACCAGTAAGCAATCAACCCCACTTTGAGGCTCGAGGTTCAAGAACCTCGAGATGGGTGGTTCACACCCCGAGCGTGATGGGTACTTCATACCCAAAAAAGGAGTCGAATCATGGGACAAATCGAACGAATTTTACAATTGGTGCAACAAAACAAGATCAACCGCGAGGACGCCGCCAAGCTGCTCTCCGCCCTCTCGAACGGACTTGCGACACTGCCCGACAGCACCTGGGAGCGCCTTTTCGCCATGCTCGATCAGGGCATGAGCGTCGAGGCACTGGCGCAAGTGCTGGGTGCAGAACTCGAGCAGGACAAAGACAACAAACGCACTTGGAGCACCAAAGGACCACGCGCCGGAAATTTTGGGATGGGTGGTCTTGGCTCGCAAGTCTCAACCATCGTCAACGACCAGATTGCCGATGCCTTCCGCAAAGGTTTTGGCGACCCAAGACGCAAGACCGCCAGGGTTTTGCGCGTGGTGGTCGAAGCCAGCGACGGGACCGATGTCAACATCAACATTCCGCTCGGACTTGCCAACATGGTTTTAAAACTGATTCCCAAAGAGGCACAACGCGCCATGACCGAGCAGGGCATCGATCCAGCCACACTGCAAGAACTGCTCAAATCCGAGTTGCCCGATGGCGAGATCATTCGGGTCGAAGCCAGCGACGGCACCGAAGTCAGAATCTCAATTGAGTAAACTGTGCTCAGTGACTCGAGGGATCAATCATTCTCGAGGATTTTAGAAAACAGAGGAGAGCAGATGATTTTTGACTTGCCAACCAATTTTCCAGGACTTCAAGAAACGCCGCTCGTGACCAAACTCGAGTTTCCAGAATCGGGCGTCAACATTGAGGGACACTTTAGACTCAACGAATTTGCGCTGTTGCCGCCAGACAACCTCGAGTTTTTGCGGCTGTACATCAAGGTGCGCGGCAACCTGAAAGAAGTCGAACGCATTCTGGGCTTGAGTTACCCGACCATTCGATCCAGATTTGAAGATTTGCTCAAAGCGTTGGGTTACGAAGCCGAAGCCAGTGATGCCGAAGCCCGAGACGATGTCCTCAAAGCTTTGGAGCGCGGCGATATCGGACCGACCGAGGCACTCGAGCGACTGAAAAACGCATAAAGGAATTTAAAAACCTCGGGCGATGCTGGACATCGCCCGAGGTTTTTGTGACGATCAATCCATCAAATTTTGAAGTGCCTTTTCAACCTCGGTGTGTCGGAGCTTGACCTCAGCCTCCAACTTGGCTCGGGCGTGAAAATGGCTCGAGAAATGCTCCAACGCTTCAGAAAACGCGAACAACTCTTCAACCTCGAGTTTGATATTTTCAGCATCGAGCGGTTTTAAATCGCGTTTGTTGTCGAGCAAATCGTCCAGCCTTGCCATCATGCCGGACAAGGGACGCAACCATTGAAAGATGGGATCGCTGGTCACCAGTTGAAAATAGGCGAACGGACCGTTGATCGCGCCGTTTGTGGACTCGTATTCTTTTTTGACGATTTCCAACAAGGTTGAATGGGTGCTGCGCAATGCCTGAGCCAAATCGTTCAGTTTGATGCGTTGCGCCTGGTCGATGGGGTCTACCGGGCGGGTGTCTCGAGTAATGCTCACGCTCTGTATTTTAGACCATTTCAAAGCCATCATTTGTTTTTCTGTCACGTTCGCAGGCATTTTGCGGGCTTCAAATTCAAGCGGGTTTGAAACCCTCGAGCAACATCTTGCAAAACGCATCGGCAATTTCGCCCGCATTCAGGCGACCGTTCGGGTTAAACCAGTGGTATGCCCAATTGGCGCTCGAGAGCGAGAGCACGCTGGCAAGTTTGGCATCCAAATCTGGACGGAACGACCCTTTTTTGATGCCTTCCTCGAGAATCTCGCGGTAAATCCGTTCGACGCTGGCACGCCTATCGGCAATCTCCTCAATTTTGGTGATCGGCAAATGCTTCCACTCGTGAAAAAACACGGTCGCCCAATCCTTGTTTTTCGAGATCACGTTCAAATGCGCCTCGAGCGCCGCCCGCAACTTTTCGGGTGGTGGCAGCTTGCTGTCCCGAATCGGCTCGAGTGCCGCATCGAACTCGTCGGCGGCACGGTTCACGATTTCCCACAGCAATTCCTCTTTGCTCGAGATGTGCGCGTACAAACTGCCACCCTGCACGCCCAGAGCTTTGGCAAGGTCGCGCATACTGGTGGCATGATAGCCCAACTGCGAGAAGAGTTTGCCCGCAGTGCGGTAAATTTGTTCTTTCCTGGAA
This sequence comes from uncultured Deinococcales bacterium, assembly GCA_964247135.1. Lineage (GTDB taxonomy): Bacteria > Deinococcota > Deinococci > Deinococcales > JAAFIG01 > JANXTZ01. The sequence goes on from CAXTTL010000046.1 coordinate 21,756, forward strand.
ACGGGTTGGGTCACGTTAAGAGCAGTCTATCCGATGCTCGAGCGGTTTTGGAAGCACCAAGCCCAGATCGGTTTGTGTTGGCTCGAGTTTGACCAACAATAAAGCGGGTTGGAATGTTCCAACCCGCTTCAGCACGTTATTTTGAGGTTTTGGTTACGGAATATTTTCAATCAACTGGACTTGTGCGGTAATTACCGTTTGTTCCCAGTTCAGTGTCGCCACATTGATGATTGTTCCCGATGAGTACGTTGCTGGGATTGTAAATGTTTTGCTCGCGCCAGCATCCAGGTCAAAGGTTTCATCGAGGTTGGTGCCAGTTAAGCCGGCAGGCAGTGGGTCAACCACATGGACACCCGTTGCGGTGCTGCCGCCGGTGTTGTTGACCGTGATGGTGAACACGACTGGCTGTCCTGGATTGGGTTGAACAATATCAGCCTCTTTGGTCATGCTGAGTTTGGGTGGGTCAACCACAACAGCCTGCTTTTTCTGACCGACAAACATGTGCCAGACGTCAATCGCACAACCCGAGCAACGGCTTGGACATTGACCGTAATTGGTGATTGTTAAGGTAACAGTTTTGTACTTTGCGCCCTGTGGAAGCTCGAGCAACGCTGGACGGGCGTCTTCACCAATATCGCCGCGCCATTTAACGGTGGTTGTTTTGGTTGGATAAACGGTGCTGGTGGACTTGTTAAGATTCACCATTGCCGTGAAATTTTGCGTGCCAATAATATTGTTTGAATTGTTGGCTTCCTGCACGCAAACCAGCGGCGTGCCGTTCACGAGCGACCAACCGGTCAAATCGTTGATGCAGGTTCCGTCAACGGTGGTGGCACTGACTTTGATGCTCGAGTTGAGGTTGGTGTTGGCGTAAAAACCCGCCATGCCGATCAATGTGTTCTCGTCGGCATAACCTTTGGTCAGGTGACTAAAGTCGAGGGTGATGGTATAAGCCGAAGCCGTGCCAGGCTGACGAATTTTGGGGCAGAACCGTAACGAATACGGATCGTTGAGGCTGTTGTAACCCGCAAAGCCACCCTTGATGGCAGGATTGAGCACCGTGGATGTGGTACTGAGGGTGCTGAGGCTGCAAATCCCGATGTTGCTCGAGATCGAAACGCCAACGTTGCCCTGGTCAGACAACGGGACGCTGCCTGTCAAATGTCCGTTGCTCCAATTGCTGCCCACGCTCCACCAGGTCACGTCGGTTGGGGCAACATTAGTACGCAAGGTTGGACTTGGCACGACATAACCCTGAAATGCTTCAATGGGATTCGATATTTGAATCCCATTTGGTTGCAAACCCAGTGCCAACGGTTGATCGGTGGTGATGTCAGGCGTTGAAGAACAACCTAAGAAGCTGGCGGTCAAACCGATTAACGCCAGGGCGGCGATTGATCTTCTCCAGTTTTGTAAGTTTTTTGTCATAGTTCTTAGTATAGCCTAATGTTGGCGCGTGTCAATTCATGAAGTTTAGTTACGAAATAATGTAGTTCCTATAAAACAATACAGAACAACCATCAATACACAAATAAAAGATGCCGCCCAAAAAATTGAGCGGCATCTTTTTGAGATTCGGATTAGCGACGAATGCCGAGACGTTCGATCAATTTACGGTAGGCATCATAATCTTTGGTGCGCAAATACTTGGTCAAACTGTTGCGCTTGCCGACCAGCACTTGCAAGCCACGTTGACCGTGCTTATCCTTCTTGTTGCCGTTCAGGTGGCTCGAGAGGTTGTTGATGCGGTGCGTCAGCACGGCGACTTGAACCTGGGTGCTTCCCGTGTCGCCCTCGAAAGTTGCGTAATCTTTAATAACCTTTGTCTTGTCTTCTGCACTAAATGACATATCGGTACGTCCTTTTATTAAGTCCGGCAAGTCCCAGCAAACCCCAAACAGGGCAACCCTGACTCCCGCGAGGAAAGAGCGTAGCACACAAACCAGAAGTTGACAAACTCGAGTTTGCTCGGTAAGCTCTTCAAGCTGTTCAGCCCTCGAGCAACACTGAACGGAGCATTCAATGCCGAGGTGGCGGAATTGGTAGACGCACTAGCTTGAGGGGCTAGCGCCCGCAAGGGTGTACGGGTTCAAGTCCCGTCCTCGGCACCAAATAAAATGGCATGAATCTTTTTGGTTCATGCCATTTTGATTTTTGCACCGGCACAAGGCATTGATGAACTTCGAGCTTTTGCAATTACCAAAGAATTTCTTCATGACATGCGGGAATTTCATGGTAAACCGAGTTTCAATGGTAACTCGAGCATTACACGGACAGAAGATTTTGAAATAGGTCAATCTCGAGTTACTCCGTTAAATCTTTCCGACCTGTGCGCCAATGGTTGTTCGGTCATTGATCTCGAGTTTTACATTTTCACATTTGAACGTAACTTGAAGTAACGTACAAAATAAAGTACAATTTAACGTATGCCTGTACTCGATTTTCAACAAGATATCGTGCCACTTTCCGAGTTCCGCTCGAACACCGCAAGTATCGTGCAACACATTCAACGCGATGAGGCAACCGTCATTCTGACGCAAAACGGTAAAGCTGCCGCCGCAATTATGGGCATTGCCGAATACCAACGTCTGACCGCAGAATTGATCGAACTTCGCAGCATGGTGAACGGATTAGCCGATGCCTTGCAAGGAAAAACCATGCCACACAAAACCGTAAAACAAAACATCAAAAAGGCTCGAGAATGACCCGAATGGAGTCAAGGTGCGGAACAACAGCTTTTTGAAATCCTATTGTCTTTCAGCACGAAAACGACTTTTGAGAAATTTGAAAAACAACTGAATACCGCACTCGAGCAACTCGAAACATTTCCCGAATCTGCCCGAATGAACCCTGTGTTGTACCGTTCAGATTTCCGATCTTTTCTGGTCGGGGATTACCGCGTAACGGTACTGCTATTGCAGGATCGAATTTTGGTGTTTTCAATGGTGCATACGCATTCTGGCGCAGCGTTTGATTGACAAACCTTAATCAGAGCGGGTTTCAGGGGTAACTCGAGAATTGCGTTAAGGTAACGCAGAAGTCATCCTAAATTGTGTTTGCCTTGTTCAGTTTCAGCGTTTGTACTAAACTTTAAACCAATGAGGAACGATTGAGATGGCAAGAGACAAATACCACCAAGCTGTCAAGGTTGCGCTCGAGAAAGCTGGTTGGAACGTCACAAATGACCCGTATTATCTTGATTTTGGTGGTGTCAACTACGAAATAGATTTGGCAGCCGAAAACATTTTAGCAGCCGAGCGTAACGGCGAACGAATTGCCATTGAAGTCAAAAGCTTTTTGCGTGATAGCG